>CADAFY010000291.1 GCA_902787255.1 uncultured Bacteroidia bacterium | reverse complement strand
CGTTCGGGGATAATCTTGATTTCGCCCGACTTCACGGCGTTCATCGCGTTTTCGGCGAGCACGTCCATCTTCACGAACCACTGGTCGCTGAGGTACGGCTCGATCACGGTCTTGGAACGGTCGGAGTGGCCCACCTGCATCTCGTGGTCTTCCACCTTGATGAGGAGTCCGAGTTCCTCGAGACCAGCCACCACGGCGTCGCGGGCGGCCTGGCCCTTGAGGCCCTGGAACTTGCCGGCATTCTCGTTCAGGCTGCCGTCGTCGTTCATGATGTTGATCATCGGGAGCTTGTGGCGCAGGCCCGTCGCATAGTCGTTCGGGTCGTGGGCCGGGGTCACCTTCACGGAACCCGTACCGAAGTCCTTGTCCACGAGGATGGCGTCGGCAATCACCGGGATTTCGCGGTCAACGAACGGCACCTTCAGGGTCTTGCCGATGAAGTGCGCGTAGCGTTCGTCGTTGGGGTGCACGGCGAGGGCCGTATCGCCCATGATCGTTTCCGGACGGGTCGTAGAGACGGGGATGAATCCCGAACCGTCGGCCAGAGGATACTTGAACGTCCAGAAGTGGCCCCAGAAGTGGCCCTTCACGTGTTCGTAGTAGATTTCATCGTCGGCAACAGCGGTCTGGAGCTTGGTATCCCAGTTCACCAGGCGCTTGCCGCGGTAAATGAGGCCCTTCTTGAACAGGTTGAAGAAGGCGTGGCGCACGGCCTTCGCGCAGACCGGGTCCAGCGTGAAGCGCTGACGGCTCCAGTCGCAGCTGACGCCCAGGCTCTTGAGCTGCTTCGTGATGCGGGCTTCGTATTCGTCCTTCCATTTCCAGATGCGTTCCACCAGGGCGTCGCGGCCAATGTCGTGGCGGGTCTTGTGTTCGTCCTGGAAAAGGCGCTTTTCGACCACGGCCTGCGTGGCGATACCCGCGTGGTCCGTACCCGGAATCCACAGCGTGTCGCGGCCGGTCTTACGGCGGTAGCGTACCAAAATGTCCTGGAGCGTATCGTTGAGCGCGTGTCCCAGATGGAGCGCGCCGGTAACGTTCGGGGGCGGAATCACGACCGAGAACGGTTCGCCCTTTCCGCTGGAACGGTTCGCCCTTTCCGCTGGGTGCAAAACTGTTATTCTCAGCCCAGGTCTTATGCCATCGGGCTTCCACATCTTTAGAATTGTAACGAGTTTCCATAGTGACGCCAAAGATAGCAAAATACCATCGTTATCATTCCCGGCTTGACCGGGAATCTCCTTTATTTTTCTGCGAAAAACGCCCCTCTTGCGTCATCCTGAGCGAAATGCTGTGGAGTTGAAGGATCTCTAACCACGTCATTGCGAGGAATCCGCAGGATGACGAAGCAATCCAAAGAACGGTAGGGGAAAGCCTTCCCCTGATTGCAGCCTTGCCCTGTTGTCACTCTGGAGCGTAGCGATAGAATCACGATAGAGTCTAGGGCAAGTCTTCCATCACCCCTTCGCCTAGTGGCTCCGCCCCTAATACCCCGCAGCAGTCAAAGAGCCTATTACACGTGGTAAACCTCTGGGTGTTTAATCTGAATAAATGTTGTGAACTGTCAAGGATTCCTTGACAGTTAGTTTTCAACAACTATTTATGAGAAAAATTTTTTTAGATGCTATGGAATAAAAATTTTTTTAGATGCTATGGAATCGCGTTTAGAAAGTCAATTGCCGTTTGGACTCTGTCTTTTTGCGGAGTATCAAGTAATTCTTGACTTTGTTTAGTTGGATCAGTATATTCAACATGCCAACCGTTCGCTGTTCCTAGCATGGTTAACACAACCTTTGAATTTTGGTCAAACAATGTCAATGGTTCTTTTCCATTTCCTCGAGGTTTTGTTGCATTCAATTTCATCGTTGGCTTAATAGTCTTCATTTCTGATACAACAAACTGTGCAAAAGGATCTGCATGTTTTGCTACACCAGGTTTTTTATAGTTACCCGCCAAAATAAGATTGAGCCATTCTGGATATCCATTATTTTTCGTTACAAGCAAGGGGAATTTCCAAGAACGCCATTCATACTTATTTTCTGTTACAGGCATAGCAATAAAAACATACTTTAACATCATCTGACGAAATACAACTGGAGTTTCATCAGCAGGTATATTTGTTTGGGTCGCAATATTTTGCATTTGTTGCTTTTCCAAAGCATCCATTGTAGGAGTCGTTCCATTTGCATTCTTGATTGCAATATAGTCCTTAATAATACGATACATGACTTTTTTTGCCGAATGGCAATCATTAGGACTGTTGGGATTGGGAAGAAATACGACGTTCCATCTAGTTCCATCACTTCCCCAAAAACGTTTTTGGTATCCATCCTTATCATCCGACAAACATCCAGGATATCCATACGCGATTAAAAGTCTCGCTAAAGGAAGGTCTTGATCCTTACAGAATAAATCTAATATTGCATTTTCAGCATCACTCTTTGCAATTAAATTATCATTAAATACATTTTCAAATACG
>CADAFY010000290.1 GCA_902787255.1 uncultured Bacteroidia bacterium | reverse complement strand
CATCACCGGAAGCATACAGGAATCTGCTACCAGACAGATGGGGGAAAAACACACGGGATGAATAATCCTGCGAGGAGACGGCAACCTGGAGACGCTTACGGGTATTGCGTGACGCATCGTCCCCACAGGCCCTTCTATGAGGGGGTGCGCCACAACATCGTTTGCGGAACATCAAATCTGCACCGCGCCCTTGCCTATACAAAAATGCCTTCGGTGATGTCGATGCCGTGCTTTTTTCGCTGGGCTTCGGTAGTCACTTCGTAGTAGATAAGATTGACACCCGTGCCGACGATGACGCGGTCTTTCATCGTAACCACAAGAAAGCTTTCGAGCAAAAGACCTTGAAACGCATCGATTCGGGGGACCCGGTAATAAAGCCCCTCCTTTCCCGGAACGGGGAAGAACAGATAGTCGCCCGTCATCGCGGCTGCCGTTGAATAAACCTGGTAATCCTTTTCGGGATGAAGGGATATCGCCCGGGACAAGCGCTCGTCAAGCATAAGCCGCGCCTCTTCCTTCCCGAGCCGGACCAAGGTGCAGGCCACAGCCAGTTCGTCCGCCCCGATATCGGTCATTGTCATCCACTGCGGCTGCTTTTGCTCGTCGCAGGTAAACCTCACGAAAGACTGGTGCATAGGGAGAATGCCGCCCATCTTGACGATATCGTCCATCGCATCCGAAGACCTCAAGCAAGCGACAATCTTGTCCATTTCAGCCATAAACATCAACTCATAGCGATTGTAAAGCCACACCTCGCTGCTCGTTACGCGATATTGATATGCATAAAAAGCCTGGCCTGAAATGCGCTCGAAGCGCCAGACCTCACCTGCGTCTTTGGTCTGCCAGACCCCTTCGATGTCGAAATCGGCAAAGCGCAAATTTTGGAACCCTTCCGCCAAACGAGATGGGGATGAAGTCCGGAACAAGCACAGCAGAATCATCTCAAACCACCATATTAAGGAAATCCGGTTCTTGCCCGTCCCGTCCTCTGCGAATTTCTTGAACCGGGAAAGGACGGGTTGATAACTGAAAATCTCCGAGCGGGAGCAGAGGGACAACGGAGCGCGTCTCGTCCACCTCATCCTTTTCCATCACCCTGATATCAATGGCCAACTGCTTGTCCGGCACCTCCCCGCGACCCCCGTAGAAATGTTCGACCAAAGCCAGATAGCAATCCCCGTTGTCCGAAAAATAGCGATGGCGCTTGAACCGGGCATAATAGTCGGACGCCACCTTATAATCTTCCAACAGTACGGACAACGAATAATCGGGGTCGATGGTCTTCACCCTCGTCGCATCCAATGTATCGAACGCCGCCCGCTTAGGGAACAAATGATTCCCCCCATACTTCCCGAAAGAAGTCTGCGCCGGCTTGTATCCGGTAAAGTCGGCCAGTTCGGACGAACGGTTGAACAACAGGCCCGTCCTCGCGATGGCGTTCAAATAGTCGGCGTAACGGTCGATTTCTTTCTGCTCATCCATATCGCAATGTATCTGTTTTGGTCTCAGGATTATTATTTGCGTGCAAATGTAAGCAAAATTCGCCTATTGAACCTGCTACTTCTGACAGAATATGACCGCATTCGCTACCTTTGCGGGGATGAAATTCGATTCCTAACCCAATGAGAGAAAATGAATTTGAAGAAACTCCATATTTTTGAGAGCATTTCACGAAAAAAGTGCTATATTTGTCCCCGTCAAGGGGAGAAATCCCTTGGCAAAGGTGCATTAGCGCTGTCGGCCTTCATCCAAATACCCGCCAAGTATTTATTTTTCAAGAGGCTAAGACGTGAAATGCTCTCTTTTTCCGTAGTCTATGCCGGACTGCTTCCTTCTTTTGCAGCATCCCCCATAACGACTCGGTGGAGGGATGATGTTTCTTCAATGGTACTCTTGAATGGGCCTCTTGGCGGGGGCTTCGGATGAGGTATCGGAAAGCAACTGAATCTCCCCACCTTTTTTGTATTGTGCCGCACCCGGGAGATAAGCGGCGGAAAGTGAATTCATTAACATATAAATATTAATAGTATGCCTAGATTTCGCATCACAACCAAGCGGATGAGCCAGATGAACGGCATCCGTATCGACCCCGGGATGTCCGTGGAAGTCGTCACTCAAAGTTACACCAATCCCCTGCTCACCAACGGCGGCCAGC
>CADAFY010000289.1 GCA_902787255.1 uncultured Bacteroidia bacterium | reverse complement strand
GCCCCATCCCGGAGATGCCTGGCTGATTGCCCCGGGCACCGTCCATGCCGCCCAAGATGTCAAAATTTTGGAAATCAGCGAAGCCTCCGAAATGAATTTCCGCCTCTACGACTGGGGGCGGAAAAGCGAAGACCGCCTGCTGATGCTCGAGGACGCGCTGGACTTTATCGACTACCATCAGTTGTCAGAAGAAGCGCTCCAGCCGCTGCGGGCCAAGCAACCCCTCGCGCAAGCCGGCAGCGTGCACGCCCCCGAGCAAGCGTCCGCAACCCACTGGGTAGACGAAGAAGAAATGATCATCCACCGTCTGCCGCTCAGCGACACCCTGCACATCTATACCGAGCGTTTCGAAAGTTTCATCCTCTACACCTGTGTCAGCGGAGAAGTCTCCATTCAGACCGGAACCGCCGGAGCCGCAGCGACCAAGGCCGGCTCGCCCGCGCCCGTCACTCTGACCGCCGGCACCTGCGCACTGATTCCGGCCGACCACCCCGACTTCTTCCTGGTTCCCCGCACAAAAGACACGGTGCTGCTCGAAGCCTACATCGCCCGGACAGAACCGGACGACACCTACCACGGAGAAGACCCCGAATAACGCGATGAAACAACCCATCACCACCCTGCTTTTCGATTTCGACGGCACGCTGGCCAACACGACCCGCACCATCCTCAAAGCAATGAGCCTGACCATCGTAGAACTGGGGCTTCCCCTGCCCCCGGAAACGCAGATGAAAAGCGGCATCGGACTCCCCTTGCGGGCCTGTATCCAGAAAGCGGGCAATGTCCCCGAAGAACTGGCCGACCAAGCCGCGGAACTCTACCATAAGTTTTTCAAACAAGTCGCTTTCGGGACGGAAAACATAGAGGCCTTGAAAGTAGACCCCGGAGCAGAAGGAGCGGCGATGCTGTATGACGGAGTGAAGGAAACCTTGGAATGGCTGCACGGGCAAGGCTATGTGCTCGGTATCGCCACCTCCCGCCGCTGGGAGACCCTTGAGCTTTTCCCCCCGACACGGTACTGTATGACCTGGAAAAACTGGGGCGCCGGCCGGAAGAGACGCTGGTCGTCGGAGACGCCACCTACGATATCTTGATGGGGCGCAACGCCGGCTGCCGCACTTGCGCCGTCTCTTACGGCAATCAGGGCCGCGACCTTCTGCAGACCGCCAGCCCTGACTGGATTATCGATTCGATGCGGGAACTCCCCGCCTTATTGTAAACTATTTTTCGAAGGCTCGCGAGCGCTGGTGGAAGCCGTCCGAAGGCTCGCAGTTTCTTATTCTTGGACGGAAGCCTTGGTCTCGAGTTGCAATTCGTCCAACTGTGTCTGGTCAATCTGGCTCGGCGAGTCAATCATCACATCGCGTCCCTGGTTGTTCTTCGGGAAAGCGATGTAATCGCGGATGGTCTCCTGGCCGCCGAAGAGGGCGCAGACTCGGTCGAAACCGAAGGCCAGGCCGCCGTGCGGGGGTGCGCCGAACTTGAAGGCATTGATGATGAAGCCGAATTTGTATTCCGCATCTTCCTTGCTGATGCCCAGGACCTCGAACATACGCTCCTGCATCGCCGCCTCGTGGATACGGATGGACCCGCCGCCGAGTTCCGTGCCGTTGAGCACAAAGTCATAGGCATTGGCACACACGCGCTCCAAATCCTCTTTCTTGTCGGAATAGAACCATTGCTCGTGCTCCGGCTTGGGTGCGGTGAACGGATGGTGCATCGCATAGAAACGGTTGTCCTCCTCGCTCCATTCGAGCAGCGGGAAATCCACAATCCACAGGGGGGCGAACACCTTCGGGTCGCGCAGGCCCAGCCGGTTGCCCATTTCGATACGCAAGACGCCGAGTTGGCCCTGGGTTTTGCGCTTGGGGCCGCAGAGCAGCAGCAACAAGTCGCCCTTGCCCGCTTCCAGCCGGTCAGCCACCGCCTGCAACTGTTCGGGCGTATAGAATTTATCCACGGAAGACTTGAGGCTTCCATCCTCATTCAACTTGATATAGACCAGTCCCTTGGCACCCACCTGCGGGCATTTCATCCCGAAACGAATATCGGGTTTGTCGCTGCCGTACCGGTCCATCGCGTCGTACCAACTCATCCGCGGAAGCGGGTTGGGAATCTCCACGCCGAGGGCGTTCTTGAACATTTGCCGCATCATTCCCTCGAAAGTATTCAGCACATCCTCCTGCTCCACGAACGACATTTCGCAGTCAATCTGGGTAAATTCCGGCTGACGGTCTGCCCGCAAGTCTTCGTCACGGAAGCAGCGGACAATCTGGAAATAACGGTCGTAGCCGGCCACCATCAACAACTGTTTGAAGGTCTGCGGCGACTGCGGCAGGGCGTAGAACTGACCGGGATTCATCCGGGAAGGCACCACAAAATCGCGGGCTCCTTCCGGAGTGGACTTGATCAGATAGGGGGTCTCGATTTCCATAAATCCCTGGGCGTCGAGATAACTGCGGATTTCCTGGGCCAGGCGATGGCGCAGGGCCAGGGCCCGCTGCAGGGGCTTACGGCGCAGGTCGAGGTAGCGGTAACGCGCCCGCAAATCTTCTCCGCCGTCGGTATTCTCTTCAATGGTGAAAGGCGGGGTCTGGGCCTTGTTCAAGACCTTGATGCCGCTGACGGCAATCTCGATATCGCCCGTCGGCATCTTGGGATTCTTGCTCTCGCGCTCAATGACTTTTCCCGTCACCTGCAGGACGAACTCCCGTCCCAGGCTCTCGGCCGTCTGCTGCAACTCTTCCGGCGCCGAAGCGTCCACCACCAACTGCGTAATCCCATAACGGTCGCGCAAGTCGACGAAGGTCATTCCACCCAACTTTCTTGATTTCTGCACCCATCCGGCCAGCGTCACTTCGCTGCCCACATTTTCCAAAC
>CADAFY010000288.1 GCA_902787255.1 uncultured Bacteroidia bacterium | reverse complement strand
GTCTTACGGCTTGGCCTTCTTTCGCTATGAATGTAGTGGGCGAGCCGAGTCTGATTGATGCCGGTTATGCACTCTAATCCGGAGAGACTGAACACCTTCACATACTTGTCAAGAAAAGATTTTGTATCAAAATAGAATGCAAAACTTACCTCCTCAAAGGGTCTTCCTTGCTCGACATATATTTTTCGCATTTCCTCATAGCACACCTTAAAGTCGGCAATCGTCTCTTCAACCGTCTTTCCTTCTCCTATGCAACCATAGTCAAGCGGCGTATCGTCCATATAAGCAGAATAACCGTATTCCGAAATTTCAATAAAAACTTTTACTTCTTTCATGAAATATCAAACTTTTGAAAATCAAAATTAAATTAAAGCGTCCGTCAGTCCGTGAGTTTGTCGATGTAGAGCACGCCGTCGAGGTGGTCGCATTCGTGCTGGAAAATGACGGCGGTGAATCCTTGGATGCGTTCGGTCGTGTCCTTGAAGGTCTTGAGGGAGGTATATTCGATGTCAATGTCCCGGTAGCGGGCCACATACCCCCATTCATTCGGGACGGACAGGCATCCTTCCTGACCGACCTGAAGCGGGCCCCGATGGGCGGTAATCCGGATGTTCGGATAGACCTCGAAAGGCTCCTCGTCTTTATCCAGGCGCTGTACTGCAACGACGCGGCGGAAAACGCCCACTTGCGGCGCCGCAATGCCGACGCCGTCTTGCTCCGGACTGGTGACCGTCGTCAACATTCCCTGCACGAGGCGGGTGAAGACGGGGGAGGTCAGTGCCCGGTGGGAAAGACGGGCGGAAGTCTTGCGAAGGGCGACGCTGTCTTTCGGGTTTTTGATGGTGAGCACCCGCATCACGCCGTGCTGGCCGTTGATGAGGTGTCTTTCAGAGGGCTTCCAGAAACTGACTTGACAAGATGTCAGGAAAACTGTCAGCAAAAGCAAGGAAAAAATCTTTTTCATTCTATCGTTTCTTTAAGAAGGGCTTGTACGGCGCTCTGACCGGCCAGGAATCCGGTACAGAAAGCGATTTGCAGGTTGTAACCACGCTGCGTTCATAACCTACATAGCCGGCGATGGGGAAAGTCCAATGTTTCAGCAGGTAGGCCCGTCGCTGCGCCTCTGTCAATCCTTTGGGAATGCCTTTCGCATTGCCCGGAAGCCCCGCCGTCGCGCTAAAAGCCCTTGCAATATTGCCGGGCAGCAGTTCCGCCAAGGTCTTCTGTTCGCGAGCGAGTTTGTCCTCGTCCACGCCGGGCTTCAAGTCAATGACCACCTGCACACGGGAACCGTTGCGCATCGCGTGGACGCATTGGCGGCTGAAGCGGAAGCCCAGCGGACCTTCCAGACCGCCGTCCGTAAAATCCAAGTCGCCCACTTCTTCCCGTACGCGCACATTATCTATATATAAGGTAAGGCCCACATTTTTCAGACTCAGCCCGCGGAATAATTCGCCCACTTCTGAAAGGGGGGTGTCCCGCTCGATGACGCATCCCGCTCCGCCGTTTCCGGGAACATTCTTGTAGCCCTTCGGCACCAAGGCGGTCAGCGAAGGGAAGGTTGGCTTTAAGGACAGGCCGAGCGCTTCCGCCCAATGCAGCCCGTCTCCGGACGAACCGGTCATCGGGTAGGCGAGTCCGCCGGTGGCAATCATCAGGCAGCGGCATTGCCATCGGCTGCCGTCCGCGCAAAGAATTTCAAAGCGCGCGCCCGTATGGTTGTCAGAAGACGCGTTGTCCGCAGGCAGCCGTCGGATGTCCTTCACTTCTTTCCCGCAAAAAATCTGCGCCCCTTGTTCGCGGACCATCCGTTGCAGGGTGTCCACCACGTCCACGGCCCGGTGTGAAGCGGGAAAGGCCCGGTCTCCTCGTTCGACGACCGTCTCCAGTCCTTGCTCCGCCATCAATTCCAGCAGTTTCTCCGGGGGGAGTTGGTAGAATGCGGGACGCAGGGGACGGGGATTGGGATGAACGTGGACCTGGAAATCTTCCCAGTTTTTTACATTGGTCAGGTTGCAGCGCCCTTTGCCCGTGAGCATCACTTTCCGGGCAGGACGGGGCATTTTCTCCAGGACCGCCACACGAATTTTACGAGCAGCGGTGCCGGTTTCTTCCTCCCGCGCCTTTTTCGCCGAAGCATAGGCAGCCATCAGTCCGGCAGCCCCGCCTCCT
>CADAFY010000287.1 GCA_902787255.1 uncultured Bacteroidia bacterium | reverse complement strand
TCCGTCGAGGGTGGCATCTGCGCCTCCAAGAGTTCCGCCGGCCGCGGAGGAATGACCTCCAAATGCCAGGTGGCCCGCAACCTGGCCGCATCCGGCATCCGTGTGATTATCGCCAACGGCCGTCGCGAGGGCATCCTGACCGGGGTGCTCGCATCGCCCGAAAAAATGATCCATACCGAATTTGAACCCGGTAAAAAATGAACGCACTCCTGTTTGATAAAACGAAAAAAGCATCGCTGAGGCTGTCATCCCTCTCCGATAAAGCGCGTAATGCTGTTTTGCTCCGGCTGGCCGATGCCATCGTTGCGGAAGCGGACACCCTGCTTGCGGCCAATGCCGAGGATTTGCAGAACCGGGAACCTTCGGATCCGCTGTATGACCGGCTCCAACTTACGAAAGAACGCCTGGAGGGGATTGCGGCCGATATGCGGAAGGTGGTTTCCCTGCCCGACCCGCTGGGGCGCGTGCTGGTGGACCGGGTGCTCCCGAATGGGCTGCAGCTCAGGAAGGTCAGCGTTCCGTTCGGGGTGATCGGGGTAATCTACGAATCCCGGCCGAACGTTACCTTCGATGTGTTTTCCCTCTGTTTCAAGAGCGGGAATGCCTGCCTGTTGAAAGGGGGCCGTGACGCGCAGCAATCGAACCTGGCGGCGGTGGCCCTCATCAAACGGGTGCTGGAGTCGATGGCGGTGGATACCGATGTGGTGAACCTGCTTCCGGCTACGCACGAGGCGGCACAGGATCTGCTGTCGGCCGTAGGCTATGTGGACCTGGTGATTCCGCGCGGCGGGAAAAATCTGATTCAATTTGTGCGCGACAATGCTCGGATTCCGTGCATCGAGACGGGGGCGGGTGTGGTGAATACCTATTTTGACGCGGCGGGAGACCTGGCCAAGGGAATCCGGATCGTGACCAATGCCAAGACGCGCCGCGTGAGTGTCTGCAATGCCCTGGACTGCCTCATCGTGCATGCTTCCCGGCTCGCCGACCTGCCTGCGCTGGTAGGGGAGATGGCGGAAAAGGTAAGTTTGTATGCCGATTCTCGTGCGTATAACGCGCTTTTAGGGCATTATCCTGCAGCCCGGCTGCAACCGGCCGGTCCGGATTCCTTCGGTACGGAATACATGGATTATAAACTGGCGGTAAAGACGGTGGACGGTAAAGACGGTGGACAGCCTACAGGAGGCTCTGGACCATATCCGGACCTATGGCTCCGGTCACAGCGAAGCCATTGTGACGGAAGATCCGGCGGTTGCTACCGCTTTCCAGCAGGCGGTAGATGCAGCCTGTGTCTATGTGAACGCCCCGACCAGTTTTACCGATGGCGCCCAGTTCGGCCTTGGCGCCGAAATCGGCATCAGCACCCAGAAACTCGGAGCCCGCGGCCCGATGGGCCTTGAGGAAATCACTACCACCAAGTGGCTCATCACCGGCTCCGGCCAGGTGAGAGGGTGAGTAGTGTCAGAGGGGACAATATGCTATTCCAAGATGGAGCCCGATCGTATTGGT
The DNA here is from genome assembly GCA_902787255.1 of uncultured Bacteroidia bacterium. GTDB lineage: Bacteria > Bacteroidota > Bacteroidia > Bacteroidales > UBA932 > Cryptobacteroides. The sequence goes on along the minus strand of CADAFY010000287.1, from coordinate 872 downwards.
CGCCAGGGTCGGGCCTAAGAACAGATGAAGATTCCGCCAGCAACGGATTTGTATTCCGGGCTGCCACGTGCCAGCAAATATCATGTCACCGGAATTCTCCTTAATATATTGGACATGTTCGCCGGTTCGGGGATCGTCCCAGTATTTGCCATCTACTTTGTATATGATCTCTGCGCCAATTGCGAGATCACTGTATAGGGTAAAGAGGTCTTTCTTATGAAGGTGAAAGTACCTGCGCTTATATAATCCGACGGAAACGGACTGAATATGTCCGGGGTATCCGAGAGAGGCATTCACAGTAGTTTTCCCTTGCAAGAGCATCAGGCCCAGCGTATGCTTGTTGTCAATCCTTATGCCGCCTGTTATGGCTGGACCACCCGTAAAATACCCAGCATACGTGCGCACGGTAAACTCCAGCTTCCACGCCCGCCTGCCCTCAGCTGAAAAAGCATATTTCCATTCATCAATCCAGACTTTGGTGGCATCAGCCATGGTCTGAGCTCTCAAAGGAATCATGGCTGAAAAGAGTAGGGTGGCAGTAAGAAAAAAGAGATGCAAAACTCTTTTAATAGCTGTAGTTGAGTGCATAATTGAGTAAATCAGGGCATTCGTCTTTAATCGTGATAAGTGTACGTATTGATTTCAGTTAGTTCATTCCAAATCAGGGTGCTGGTCGAGACGCGACCTTTGCTGTCAAAAGTATATGACCAGGTAATTTCGTCTCCTTCACTGCTGACGGCTCTTGACACCAGTTGCCTATTGGTCTGTCCGCCGATGCCTGCGACGAATAACTCCGTCGGAAAGAAATAGTTGAAGATATGGTACCAGTCATAGAGGGGACCGGCCGGATTAACTTTCTCCTTTTCATAGGA
>CADAFY010000286.1 GCA_902787255.1 uncultured Bacteroidia bacterium | reverse complement strand
ACCCGTAGCCGGGATACCGCCAAACATCGGAGAAAGGATATTCGCGACACCCTGGCCAAAAAGTTCGGTATTGGAACGGTGCTTGGTCGAGGTCATACCATCGGCCACCACCGCAGAAAGCAGCGATTCAATGGCACCGAGAATAGCGATCGTCAAAGCGGGCTGGAACACCTTCTGCATCATTTCGAGGCTAATATTCGGCAAATGCGGCATCGGGAAACCGCTCGGGATGTGGTTTTTCATACCGATGGTCACCACGCCGTGGCCCATAATCGGGTCATCCCAGCCGAGAACCTTCACCATGACCGTCGCGACGATAATCGCAATCAGGGAACCAGGAACCTTCGTCGTAATCTTCGGCCACAAGATGCAGACGGCAAGCGCCACGAGGCCCACAATCACGGCATAAATATTGATAGTATCGAGCGAAGAGGCGTAAAGCTTGATCTTACCCACGGCATCGGCCGGGTCCTTCGCCAAGAAGCGCAGGCCGAAGAAGTTCGGCACCTGGCCAAGCGCAATGATAATCGCGATACCGGCAGTAAAGCCCACGGTCACCGGGAACGGAATGAACTTGATGATGGCACCGAATTTCGCGAGGCCAAAAATAATCAGGAGGATACCGGCCAGGAGCGTTGCCGAGGCGAGGCCGTCGTAACCGTACTGGCTCACGATGCCGTAGACGATCACGATGAAGGCGCCAGTGGGGCCGCCAATCTGGAAACGGGAACCGCCCAGGAACGAAATGGCAAAGCCCGCGATGATGGCCGTGTAGAGGCCCTGTTCCGGACCCACGCCCGAGCGAACGCAATCGCAAGCGGAAGCGCGAGAATACCCACAATGAGGCCCGACATCAGGTCGCTGATGAAGCTTTTCTTGTTGTAGCCCCTGCGTACCGTGCGGAAAAGTTCAGGGGTGATGGTCGTCTTGACGCCAGCGAGGAAACTCTGGAGGGATTCTTTGGCGTGAATATTGGGCATGTGCACTCCGTTCTTAAGACGGCGCCAAATTTAGAAAAATTTACACCCTTTGTGAAGGGGGAAAAATGAAAAGATTCGGTAGGATAGGCGCGCGTTACGGGAGCAACGGGATGCTACGGGAGCGGCTTATGGCTGCAGCGGGGAAAGCGCGACGACCGTCAGGTGGTCGCCCGCCACCTTAAACTTGACGTCGAAACCGGCGAACTTGATGCCGTAAACGCGGTCGGCGGACCTCTGGTACGCGGGCCGCGGGTCTTCGGACAAGAGCTCCACCAGGGCGGCCAGCTTTTCGGCGGGGAAAACCGCGGCAGAGACCTCGGGAGCGAAGTCGACTTCCAGATGCTTGAAGCGGACCGCCTCGGCAAAGCCCCCCGTGGCGCCCTCGATCGAGTCCGCATAGGGCAGATACGGCTTGATGTCTACAATCGGGGTTCCGTCCATCAGGTCGGCGCCGCTCACCTCGATGGTGGGCGCCCCCTCCCCCGTCAAGTTGATTTTCTCGATTTTCACGCAGCTCATTGCAATCGGGTTCGGCCGAAAACTGCTCCGTGTCGCAAAAACACCCAGCCGCGTATTCCCGCCGAGTCTTGGCGGACGCACCGTCGGTTTCCAGGTATCGCGCACATTTTCTGAAAAAATCCACAGGAGCCACAAATGACTAAAGCCTTCCAGACCGCGCAAGGCATCGGCGTTCCTGAATTCAGGCTCAAAGACAATCGTCGAATGCAGCGTTTTCAGGAGACCGCTCTGGCGGGGAATGCCAAACTTGTCAGGAAAATCGCTCTTGATCCGCGCCACAACCTTGAAGGTTATTTCGTCAAACTTTTCCACAAAAACCTACTTGGGCCGCCCCGGATCATCGGGATTACGTAAAATGTAAAGGAGCCACGCCGTCATCATTTTCGCCTGTTCTTCGGTGAGCGGGGTAATTTCCATGGCAGGCCACTCGTCAGGGTGCTGCGGAGTCGGGTGCATCAGGTAACGCACCATATCTTCCGGTTTGTCGGCATAACTCGCCACATTGTCGTGCATCGGAGGGGCAGCAAACTTGCGCGCCCAGCGATGACACCCCTTACATTCATTATTATAATAGTCCTGCGCCTCTTTTTTGAGTTCGGGAGTAACCGGCGGAAGCACGAACGCATCCACCGCAAACAGCGCACACACCGAAACAAAGACTATGACCGCAACACGCAGTTTCAAAACACCATC
>CADAFY010000285.1 GCA_902787255.1 uncultured Bacteroidia bacterium | reverse complement strand
TCCGCCAGTATGTCGTCTCATCGACTACTCAAAGTTCCTTTACCAGCAAAAGAAGCGCCAGAAGGAAATGAAGGCCAAGCAGGTGAAGGTTGAGGTGAAAGAGATTCGTTTTGGACCTCAGACCGATGAGCACGACTATCAGTTCAAGCTCAAGCATGCCAAGGAATTCCTGGAGGAAGGTAACAAGGTGAGAGCATATGTGTTCTTCAGAGGTCGCTCTATCCTTTTCAAGGAGCAAGGTGAGGTGCTGTTACTCCGCTTTGCCAATGATCTGGAAGAGGTCGGTAAGGTAGAGTCAATGCCGTCGCTCGAGGGTAAGAAGATGTTCCTCTATCTGGCACCGAAGAAAGCTGGTTCTGCAAAGAAGAGTCAGCAAGCAACTGCGACATCGCCTCTGCCAATGCCCGCTCATCCTTCGGCGGGACCAACAGCCCCGAACGGCCGGCCTCGATCACCTCGGAGGGCCCGGGGATGTCGGTTGTCAAAATCGCACAACCCATCGCCATCCCTTGCTGGAGCACCATGCTGAAACCTTCGCGGTAAGTCGGGTGGACCATAACATCCAACGCGGACAAATAACGAGGCACCTCCCGGGTAAAGCCGTGGAAAATAATACGGGGGCAAGCCTTGGCCCTGGCCATCAAATCTTTATCAAAACCGCTTCTCAATTCATCGAATCCGCCGATGAGCAGCAGGGCGGCATCCGGAGCATCCAAGGAGAGGAAGGCCTGCAGCAATTCCGCCACGCCCTTGTCCTTTTCAATGCGCCCCACATAGCCGAAAACCGTCTTGCCCTTCAAAATCGGATATTCTTGCTCTACTTGCTCGCGATACGTCTCGCGCAGGTTCACATCGAAGACGGACAAATCGACCCCCACTGTGCCGCCATCCCCGATAACAGAGATTTGTTCTCGCTCAACGAGCCCTTCCTCAACGGCATATTCCAGATTTTTCCAACTGGCGGAAGTCACGTGCGTAGAAACACGGCAAAGTTCCTTTTCCACCCACTTGAAAATACTCCGCTTCCATCCTTCGTACCCCACATAGAGTATGCCCCATTGGCAGTATACCCGCACGGGAATTCCGCAACAACGGGCAGGCCAGGCCGCATAGAACGAAGCGTTGGTCGTCGCATACTGCACATAATCAAAATGTTCCCTGCAAAACAATTTCCAGAACCGGAACGGGAAGATGAACAAATCAGCCGGGGCGATTCCCCGGTGCATATCCATATTGACACAATGGAAACGAGAGCTGTATTTCTGAATGAACGCCTCGGACATCTTGCACACCAGCGTTACCTCGTGTCCCTCCGCCACAAAGCGTTCCATCGCGGGGACAACAAAGGTTTCCATCGTCGTCTCAATCGTCGTAATGACAAATACCTCCAAAAAGACACTCACATCCCGTCCGAAAGATAAATGCGTGGCATAATCCGCCTCGCAAGCAAGCTGTTCGTCCCAGGATATGAAAGGATTATGCGTCAAGGTATCGGGCGGAATCAAGCCCCCTCGGACGCAAAAGCGACGACGTTCATCCTCCGTATAATAGGCATCATACTCGACAGGCAAGGAACGAGGGCCGATGACGGACATATCTCCCCGCAAGATATTCCACAATTCAGGAAGTTCGTCCAATGAGGTGGAACGCAAGAAGCGACCCAGCGCCGTTACTCGCTGCTCATCCGGAAGCAAATTTCCCTGTTCATCCCGCGCGTCCGTCATCGTACGGAATTTGAGGATGGTAAACGGCCTGCCGTACCGTCCCGTACGTTTCTGCTTAAAAAACACGGGCGCTCCCAGACGCACACGCACCAGCAGGCAGAGAATCAGCACGAGCGGACTCAGCGCCAACAACAATGCCGCCGAAGAGCAAAAATCAAACAGACGTTTGAATACCTTATACATCATATCTGCAACGGATTTCCGTCCTCATCGGCAAACTGCTCGAGGTAACGACGTTTCATCACCACCCCCTCGCGAGCATCACAGGCAGGCAGGGGTTCACCCAAAAGCTGTTTGACACGCAAGTACAACAAGTTCAAGCCAGCCGCAGTAAAGACAGCCAGAGTAGCCGCCAGCCGGGCGTTGATTTCCATCAGCACAGGGCGTCCCTGGGCATCCATTTTGAAATCTAAATCTACATTGCCGTCCAATCCCAGCGCCGCGACAATCCGCTCCGCAATGGCGAAAGCCTCTTCGTTCCTGCGAACG
>CADAFY010000284.1:1380-2874 GCA_902787255.1 uncultured Bacteroidia bacterium | reverse complement strand
AGTTTGTGTATTTCTCTTTGTCGATTGCTTCAAGCGACATTGTTGCCGTGCTTTGATAAAAGGGCCTGGCTGCAGATCCGAACATCTGGGCAAGGACGGACCGTTCACTCCCGGCAAAAATAAAAGTGGTATTATGCATGAATTGAATGCGGCTTCGCAGAATGGCCTCTACATTTTTCTGTTCGTAATTTGCTATTCTCTGGAATTCATCGATGGCTACGATACAAGGCTTATCTGCTTTTTCCAGATAAGAGAATATTTCATCCAGCGTACTCTCCGGCCGGGGAATATCGCCAATGCCGACCGAGAAAGCCGGCATCCCGGTGGTCGGGTCCAGGGAGAAGACTCCGCGCAGGGAAGGAAGGGCGCCCAAAAACCGTTTCAGCACATCAAAGCCCCGTCCGGAAAGCTTGCCGACAATCTCCCGCCCCAGTTTTTGGATAAATTCCTCCATTGAAGCGGTTTCATACAGATCGATGTAAAACGTGTAGTAGTTTTCCCGGATTTCCTGCTTCCTGAAGATATGGTGGATAAGTCCGGATTTTCCCATCCGGCGGGGAGACATCAACAATACATTACTTCTTCCTTCAATATGTCTGAGAAGGGTTCGGGTTTCTTTCTCCCGGTCGCAGAAATACGCATCCGGAATATCCGAGGAAAGGAAAAATGGATTAAGAGGTTTAGCGATACGGGTCATCTTTTGCAACATTGTTTTGTGCAAAAGTTATTATATTATTTGAATTATGCAAGATAAATTAGTTAAGCTAAATAATCTGTCGATTCCATTGCATTTTTCTCCCTACCGGAATTTCTGGTCCTCCTCGAGCATGCCGAGATAGGAGGTGTAACGCTCGGGGGAGATGGTGCCGGCCTCCAGGGCGGCTTTGACCGCGCAGCCGGGCTCGTGAGTGTGGGTGCAGGGGACGAAACGGCAGTGGTCGGCCACGGCGAGCATTTCGGGGAAGTATTTGCCAATTTCTTCTTTCTCCAGGTCGACGAGGCCGAATCCGCGGAGGCCGGGACTGTCGATGACATAGCCTCCGCTGGAGAGAGGATACATTTCATACAGAGATGTCGTGTGCTTGCCCTGCAAATGTGCAACGGAAATCTGCCCGATCTTAGGGTCGAGCGAAGGGTCGAGCGCTTTGATGAGACTGGATTTGCCGACGCCGGACTCGCCCGAAAAGAGGTTTACATTCCCTTTACAGGCCTCTCGGATGGCGGCGATGCCTTCACCGGTCTTGACGGAAGTCTCAATCACGGGGTAGCCCGCGCCCTCATAAATCCGGCGGAATGCGTCGATCTGCTCCTGCGCTTCTGCCCGGTAGAGGTCCGTTTTGGCCAGTACGATCGTGGCGGGAATGCCGTACACCTCGCAGGTTACGAGAATCCGGTCAAGGAAGGGGAGTTTGACCTCGGGAAAATACAACGAGACAATGATATACGCGCGATCGAGGTTGGCCGCGATGACGTGCGCCTGACGTGAAAGGTTGG
>CADAFY010000284.1:0-1330 GCA_902787255.1 uncultured Bacteroidia bacterium | reverse complement strand
CCCACCGCCACGGGATTGGTAACGGCACTTCCCCTGAGACGGATTTTTCCCCGCAGGACAGCCGGAAACAACTGCCACACAGGGAGTTCCGAGAGTACGAAGTGACTCCCGGCATTCTTTACCACCGTCGCCTCGCCGGTCATAGGGCGAGAAGATAAGCGGCCAGAGCGCGAAGTGCCTTGCCCCGGTGGGAAATGGCGTTCTTGGCCTCGGGCGTGAGTTCGGCGGCGGAAAGGCCGTCGCAGCCATCCGGGAGAAATACCGGGTCGTACCCGAAGCCGCCGTTACCGTGCCGCTCCGTCGCGATCTGTCCTTCCATAATTCCCTCGAAAAAATGCCGCTCGCCGCCGAGAATCAGTGTCACGCAGGTATGGAAGCGCGCCCGACGGTTTTCGATGCCCTCCATTTCCCGGAGCAGGCGGTCGATGTTGGCGTTGAAATCCTTTCCGGAAGGATTGCCATAGCGGGCCGTATGTACGCCCGGAGCGCCGTTCAAAGCCTCCACCTCCAGGCCGGTGTCATCCGCAAAGCAGTCCAGTCCCGTATGCTCGTACAAGTACAGGACTTTCTGAAGAGAATTTTCTTCGATGGTTGCTCCCGTTTCGGGGATGTCTTCCGTTACGCCGGCTTCTGCGGCGGCTACGACGTCGAATCGCCCGCAGAGAATCTCGTTGGCCTCCCGGATTTTACCCGGATTGCCGCTGGCAAATACTAGTTTCATACTGCAAAAATACGGAATAATTGCCAGTATTGCACCAAAAAGCGGTTATCTTTGCAGGGAAATGGAAATAAAAGCTCTCAATCGGGAAATCCTGCGGCTCGCAGTGCCCAGTATCCTGGCGAACCTGACGGTGCCGCTGGTGGGGATGGTAGATATTGCCGTTGCAGGGCACCTTACAGCCGGTGCCGGCGGCGCCGCGGCGCTCATCGGCGGCATCTCCATCGGCACGATGCTATTCGACCTGCTGTACTGGAATTTTTCCTTCCTCCGGGTCGGTACGGGCGGGCTCACGGCGCAGGCTTTCGGCCGGGGCGATATGGCGGAGAGCAAGAATATTCTCTGGCGTGCCCTGCTCCTTGCCTGGATAAGCGCCCTTCTGATGATTGCCATCCAGTGGCTGGTCGTAAAGGCGGCCTTCCTCTTTGTGACGTGTACGCCGGAAGTGCAGTCGCTCGCGACGCGGTATTTCTATATCCGCATCTGGGCCGCGCCCGCGACACTTTCACTTTTTGCGCTCAAAGGCTGGTTTATCGGCATGCAGGATACGGTGAGCGCGATGGCGGCAGACCTTATCGTGAATATCGGCATAGTTGAGCTCGCGCGTATATA
>CADAFY010000283.1 GCA_902787255.1 uncultured Bacteroidia bacterium | reverse complement strand
AATTTTGCTGATTATCAACTTTATATATAAATTCAGATGCATATAATGAGGTTTTTATACTTAGAGATAGGTTTCACAAAATTTTAGTGGACACGAATGGATAGTGATGATTACTTTCATCCAGGTTCCCTTCTATATGCGTACCAATACCAGAAAAGACATAATCTGGATATATTGATGCTTGATTCGAGTCGAGAACCGCAGGGGCGGTCCAGCCTTAAACTGGTCCATAATTTCCAAAACCTAAAGATTATGACGGGTAGAGAGTTTATGCTGGCTAATACGCTTCCCTATGCCCCTTGGAAGTATGTGTTCAAAAGATCTTTGATGGTCGACAACAATATATGGTTCGTGGAGGATGTCAATTGTGAGGATGTCGATTGGACACATAAGCTGGCTTTTTATGCTCAAACGATGCAGTATCAACCGGTATTGTTGACACATTATGTCTTGTTTCCATATTCTGAAACGGGAGCGGAGTATAAAAATATCAACACAATACGTAATAGATTTTTATGCGGAGAACGAGTGTTGGCCTTACGAGGTTTGTTTACGGGAGAAAACGAAAAGTCTCTTTTGCAAAATGTCGCATTGGGCACCTTTTATGTGGGTGTAAAAAATATGTGCGGATCCTATGCAACCCCATCGCAGAAGTATTTTATTCTCAAACAAATATACATTCCCAACTGTGATACAAGCGTACAAGGGATGATTAACAGAATCGCATTTTATACCCCACGAATATTCTCAATCTTTTCAACACTTGGCGCACCGTTTGTTCGAGGATTAATTGCCCTAAAAAGACTTTATTCTGGGCGATAATCCAATTCGAGTGCGTGAAGGGCTCTTACTGAACCACCCCTTGCTTAGAGGCTAGTTTGCAGGTATTTTTTCAGGTGGTGCCAGAGGGGGGCGGTGGGGAGGCCCATTACGTTGTAGTAGGAGCCTTCGATGCGGGTGATGGCGGCGGCGCCTGCAGGTATTTTTTCAGGTGGTGCCAGAGGGGGGCGGTGGGGAGGCCCATTACGTTGTAGTAGGAGCCTTCGATGCGGGTGATGGCGGCGGCGCCGATCCATTCCTGGATGCCGTAGGCGCCGGCTTTGTCGTAGGGCTTGTAGCGGTCTACATAGTAGGCGATGTCGGCGTCGGTCAGTTCTGCGAAATGGACCAGGGAACTGTCGGTGAAGCTTTCCATAGCGGGAGCGCCGGAGAGTCCGGAGGCGTCGAGAGCATCGGAAGCGCAGGAAGAGCCGTGCGAAAGAGGGGAGCCGGGGTGGCCGTGAAAGTTAAGAGAATCGGAGGAAAGAGGGGAGCCGGTGCGGATGCAGACGCCGGTGGTGACGGTGTGGGCTTTGCCGGAGAGTTCGCGGAGCATACGCACGGCATCTTCGCGGTCGCGGGGCTTGCCCAGCGCTTCCGTACCCAGAAAGACCAGCGTGTCGGCGGTAATCAGCAATTCGTCAGGCTCCAGCGGTCGGTGGAAACCGCGTGACTTGCCTTCCGCCAGGTAACGCGGAATCTCTTCGCAAGACAGCCCTTCGGGAATGCGTTCTTCAAAATTGGTACGCGCATCCACCTCGAAAGTCAGGTCCAGTTCGGCGAGCAGTTCCTTGCGCCGGGGGGACGCGCTGCCCAGAATGATATGCCAGCCTTTGTCCATCCTATGATTTGGTTCCGTTGGGGGTGATGGGGAAAGGACGCATATCGTTCAAGAGAATCTCCCCGTGCGTGGATTCGTATTTCTTGAGGTTGTCGTTCAAGGCCAGAAAGAGGCGTTTGGCGTGCTCGGGCGTCATAATCAGGCGGGAGACGACTTCGGGCTGTTTCATCCCGGGAAGCATCGAGGCGAAATCCAGGATGAATTCGCTGGCGGAGTGGGTGATGACGGCCAGGTTGGAGTAGTTGCCGCGAATGGTGTCGGGCTTCACTTCAATTTGAAGGTTGTTGTTTTCGTCCATAATATTCAATGTTTCTATTAATTCTTTCTTTGTCTGACGGCTTCGTACAGTACGACGGCGGTGGCGACGGAGACATTGAGCGAGCCCGTCTGTCCGACCATCGGGATGGCGGCCTTTTCATCGCAGAGGGCGAGGAGCGAATCGCTGATGCCTTTGCCTTCCGAGCCCATCACGATGGCGACGGGGCCGTGGAAATCCACATTATAAATAAGGTTGTCGCTCTTTTCGGTGGCGGCGACCAATTTGAAGCCGCTTTGCTGGAGGTAGTAGGCGGCCAGGCGCAGGTTGGGGACCTTGCAGGTGTCAATGCGGAGCAAGGCGCCGGCGGAGGCTTTGACGGCCTCGGCGTTGATGGCGGCCCCACCTTTGGCGGGAACGATGATGCCTTGTCCGCCGACACATTCGAGGGTACGGGCGATGGCGCCCAGGTTGCGGATGTCGCTCACGCCGTCCAGAATTACAAGTTGACCAGCGTTTCCAAATCCACATAATCAATCTGCGCCAGATAAGCGATCACGCCCTGGTGGGCGCCGTGGGCTTCCCGGTTGAGTTTTTCCAAAGGAACATACTGGTAGGGGATATGCCGTTCGCCAATCAGGGTGATGAGTTCCCGATAGACGGGCCCTTCCATTCCTTGTTTGATGAGGACCTTGTCAATCTGTTTGCCCGTTTTGAGGGCTTCGATGACGGGATGGGTGCCAAAAAGCTTTTGCATAAGGCTTATAATTGTTGCGACAGTTCCAGCCACTCTTCGGTCTGGTTGTCAATTTCTCTTTTGTTTTCCAAATATTTGCGGGTCAGTTCGATGATGTCATCGCCGGGCCCGGGGGCTTGCAGGTGCGTTTCAATCTCTTTCTGCGCGGCTTCGAGTTGAGCGATGCTCTTTTCAAGGAAATCAACGCGATTCTTTATCTTGCGTTGTTCTTTGGACAAGAACTTGGGGTTGCCGCCGGGGGCCGGGGCTGGTGCCTGCGAATTAGTTTGTCCCTTGCCGGCGGGCTTTTCGGCAGTCCGC
>CADAFY010000282.1 GCA_902787255.1 uncultured Bacteroidia bacterium | reverse complement strand
CGGCTCTTTACTTCTACAAAATGAATGCCTGTGGCATCAATGGTTATCAAATCTATTTCCAAATGTCCTCTCCTGCAATTCTTTTCCAGCACCAAATGTCCATGGTCCTGTAGATACTGGCAGGCCAATGCCTCGCCACGCTGTCCCGTTTCAGCTTTTCCCATGGCTATTCAAACGTAACGAGGGTGACGCCCGAGCCGCCCAGCTGGATGTGTTCATCCTTGGCCGCAGCCACGCCGGGAACGGTCCGGAGGTATTTCTGAATCTCTTCGCGCAGGGCGCCGGTACCTTTTCCATGGATGATCCGCACCGAACCCATGCCCAGCATGAGGGCATCGTCGATGTAATGCATCACGATATCCAAGGCGTCCGTGACCCGTTCGCCGCGCACGTCGAGTTCCGGTTTGAAATTCAGTTTGCGCTCGCGGATGGCGGCATCGTCCCGGCGATAAACGGGCTCGGTTTTGAATTCGTTGGAGGAGATGCGCTCAACCTTATCGAGCGGCAACTTGCTGGTCAGGTTCCCGATGATGACGGAGACCGCTTTGGTCGAGACTCGCGACACTTCGCCTACCAGGCCGCTTTCTTTGATCCGGACCTTCTCTCCCACCTTCAGCGGGGCATTGCGGAAGGCTTCCATCCGCTGGCGTTCGGCTTCTTCTGCCCGCAGGATTTCCTGCTCGCGTTCATCGGCCCGTTGCGAGCGGCGCTGGGCCCGGCGAAGCTTGCGCTCTTCCAGTTGCCGCAGTTTCTTCTCCACGTAATCATCGTGCGTTTTCTGGTCCTCTTCCTTCTTGCCCTGCAGGAGGCCCCGGAAGGTCTGCAATTCGCTCCTGGCCTCGCGGGTGGCCGCTTTTTCGGCCTGCGATTCCTTGATGGTGCGGATGGTGTTCTCCACCTGCTTGTTGGCACCGCGGACAATCTCCTCGGCTTGGCGTTTGGCATCGTCCAGGATGTCCTTTTTCATCTGGCGGATGCCCTCCAGTTCTTTCTGGTATTTGCCGGTGAGGGATTCCAGCGTCTTGTCCGTGTTGCGGATGTGCTGGAGCTTCTCGTCCAGGGCCCGGCGGTTGCGGGCAATCTTGCGGAGGTTGCGTTCAATCCCCACGAATTCCTCACCCGAACGGGTTTCGGCATCCTTGACCACCGCTTCCGGCAGCCCCATCTTGCGCGCCAGTTCAAAGGCGAAGGAATTCCCCGGAAGGCCGATTTCCAACTGGAACAGGGGTACGATGTGTTGGGCATCGAACTGCATGGCCCCGTTGATCACGCCGGTTTCGGCTCCGGCCGCATATAGCTTCAGGTTGGTGTAGTGGGTGGTAATGACCCCATACACCCCGCGTTTGTCGAATTCTGCCAGGATGGCTTCGGCGATGGCGCCGCCGGCCGTGGGTTCCGTTCCGCTGCCGAATTCATCAATCAGCACGAGGGTTTTCTCGTCCGAACGGTCCAGCATCTGCCGCATATCAGCCAGGAAGGAAGAATAGGTGCTGAGGTCGTTTTCCAGGCTCTGGTCGTCTCCGATGCTCACCATGATGCGGTCGAACACCGGCAGCTCCGAGGTCTCGGAGGTGGGGATGAGCATGCCCCATTGGAACATGTATTGCAGGAGCCCCGTGGTTTTCAGGCAAACGGACTTGCCGCCGGCATTGGGACCGGAGATGAGCAGGAGGTGTTTCTGCGGAGTCAGGGTAACCGTGAGCGGAACAATCTCCTTGCCCTCTTTGTGCAGGGCCCGCTCCAGCAGGGGATGGCGCGCCTTGCGCAGGTTCATCTGGCCGTCTTCCGAAATGACGGGCATTCCGGCCTTGAAGTCCAGGGCGGTCAGGGCCTTTGCCATCAGGAAATCCATTTCGCCCAGGTAGGTGGCGGCCTGTTCCAGGTCGGGCACATAGGGCCGGACGAATTCGCTGAACGCATAGAGGATGCGGGCAATCTCGCGGGTCTCGGCAAAATGGAGCTCGCTGATTTCGTTCTGGATTTCAATGACTTCCGCAGGCTCTACAAAGGTGGTCTTGCCGGTAGCGGAGGTATCGTGCACGAATCCCGGCATCT
>CADAFY010000281.1 GCA_902787255.1 uncultured Bacteroidia bacterium | reverse complement strand
CCGCACGGTCCAGACCGGGCAGCGCGACGGTGACGGTCTGTTGGGCGGGTACATTCAGGTTCTCCACCGTACCGGAAAGGACATTCACCCCTTCGCACTGGAGCGTCCAGTTCATCCGGTAGTTGGACAAATCGATGAAGAAGTATTCGTTGTACACCTGCACCTTGCCGGACAGGATCTCTTCCGGAGCGGCACTGGTAAGAATGTTGCGCTGCTGGTAGCGGACCTCGTAGGCGTGCGGGTGCAGGCTGCGGTCGGTCGCAATGACACCGTTGCAATTGAAATCATCGCTGGTCGGGTCGTAATCGTTGAAGTCACCGCCCACCGCAACGAACTTGTCGCTGCCGTACTTGGCGGCATCGGTCGGCCAGAAAAAGCCCTGGTCCACAAAGTCCCAGATGTAACCACCCTGGTAGCCGGGATATTTACGAATCAAGTCCCAATACTCTTTAAAACCACCCATCGAGTTGCCCATCGCGTGGGCATATTCACATTGGATGAGAGGTTTGTCCTGCCCGGGCGTGCCATCCCAGCCGGCGGCGCGGGCCACCTCGGCGTCTTTGCCGTTCCAGCCCTTCTCCAAATAATTGATACAACTGCTGTAACTGTAATACATCGGACAGTTGAAATCGGAAACGGGCGTCTGGCGCATCCGTTCGTAATGAACGGGGCGGCTGGAATCATAAGAGCGAATCCACGCAGCGGATTTTTCAAAGTTGGGACCTTCTCCCGACTCATTGCCCAGACTCCACACGATGATGCTGGGATGGTTGAAGTCACGCAAGACCATCCGGCGGGCGCGGTCGATATGGGCAAATTCAAAATGTCGCAGAGGTCATACCAACGCGGGTCATCGGGATAGTGGCAGGTACGCACCGCATTGATGTTGAGTTCTTTCATAATGCGGATATCTTCTATCATATCCTTTTCGGACACCACATAGCCCTTGTAGGCATTCATCTCGTGACGGTTGGCCCCTTTGATGAGGATGGGCTGCCCGTTGACAAGCATCTGGGTGCCCACTATTTTCACGGTACGGAAACCGACTTTGAAAGAAGCGGTCTCCGTCGTTTTGCCTTTGCTCAACACGGAAACTTTCAAGCCATAGAGGTTGGGGGTCTCGGCACTCCAAAGAGCGGGATGAGCGACGGTTTCATTGGCACGAACCACGCGATAGCCGGACTCGGACTTCTCATTGCCTTTGACCGCGAGGGTTCTGGACAGCACGACGCTGCCGTCAGGAGCGGTGAGTTCCAGTTGCAGGGCACTCACACCGGCGGTCACTTCAGCCTTGAAATCAAAGTTACCGTCCATCGAAGCGACATATTTCACATCTTCCACGCGGGCTTTCGGCCGGGCATACATAAAGGTCTCGCGGGACAGACCGGCCAGACGCCAGAAATCCTGGCACTCCAGATAAGTACCGTCGCACCACCGCTGGATTTCCAAACCGAGTTGGTTGTCTCCGACCTTGACATACTTGGTGATATCGAAACGGGCTTCGAGTTTGCTGTCTTCGCTGTAACCGATTTCCTTGCCATTGATAAAGACGCGCACATTGGAGGTGGCGGAGCCGATGCACAGGAAAATATCCTGTCCTTTCCAAGACGGGTCAATCGTGATGACGCGGCGATATTGGCCCACATAATTGTGCTCATCGGGAACAATAGGCGGCGTGTAGGCGAAATGCCCGTGCCAAGGATATTCGTGGTTGGTGTACATCGGATCGACATAACCGGCAAACTCCCACAGTCCGGGAACTTGCATCGGTTTCCAACCTTTCCCTTCCTCCTGCGGGAGAGCGGAGAAACCTTCGCGGGTGACATCCTTGCGATCGGCAAAGAAACGAAAATCCCAAATACCGTTCAGGCTGACATAGTCACCGTCGGTAAAGAACGAGGAACGCATAGGAAGGCGGTTCTTCTGAACCAATCCGGGATCTTGCCAATCAGCAAGTTTGGCAGGTGCGGCAGCCGTCAGTACCAGACTGAAAAGCAGCGCAGGGACGAGCAAAACTGACTTCATTTTGAAAGCTTTTAAATTAAACTTTCAAAAATAGTCAAAAATCAGATAATTTCCAAATCAGAAGCCTTCATCCAGCCTTGACGGCCGTCAGAAAGTTCAATATTTTTCCAGTTTCCGACGGAATCCAGCAGGCGCACCTTGGTGCCTTCGTGGAGAATGAAGAGGCTGGAAGCCCCTTCGTCGGTGGGCGAACTGCGGACTTCCACAACACTGCGTACAATAACCGCGCTGTCTTGGGCGGTATAATCCGCTTTCTGCCGGGCTGCAAAACTGAAACATAGGGCGGCGACAAGCAAGGCCGCCAAAGCGCAGAAGAAATCCCTCCTGCGCGCACCGGTCTCCTCCTGCAGGAAGAAGAGCACGGCAAAGGCCAGGCCGACAGCCAGCAGAAGCAGGAAAATCCAAGTCCAGACATTGGCGGACAAG
>CADAFY010000280.1:2705-4218 GCA_902787255.1 uncultured Bacteroidia bacterium | reverse complement strand
TGGAGTGGATGTTGTCCAATTCCTCGTCGGGACGAAGGGCGTTCATATCGGTGTAGATGCCCCGGCCGGGCTGGATGCCCATTTCTCCGAGTTTGAGCCTTTTCCACTTGGCGAGCGAGTGGACGACTTCGGCCTGCTGTTCGTTCATATCCTTGATGGGGAAACGGACGGGACGCTCAACGGAGTTGAGGTCGTCGTTGATGCCCGTTCCGGTCATCACAATCATCGGTGCGGTCACGCGAAGCAGGGCGAGCTGGGCGGAAAGGTTGGTCTGGAACATATCCTTGACGGCTTTGATGGCCTTTTCCGTGCTTTCGACCGATCCCAACAGGTTCTTGTAATTTTTCGGGAGATAGAGGGACATAACAATCTTGATTTTTCGGGGTGCGAAGTTACAAAAATTTTTGATTCAGGGTGCGGGCGAGGTCGAGGTAATAGGCACCGGCTCCTTCGTCGCGCAAGGCGGCGGGTTCACCCTGGTCCGCCCCTTCGCGTATGCTCTGGATGAGGGGAATCTGACCCAGCAGGGTAAGTCCGTATTTCTCGGCCATCTTCTTGCCGCCGTCCTTGCCGAAAATGTAGTATTTGTGGTCGGGCAGTTCGGCGGGCGTGAACCAGGCCATATTCTCGACCAGTCCGAATACGGGTTTGTTCACATTCTCGTTGAGGAACATATTGACGCCCTTTTCCACATCGGCGAGGGCTATGTCTTGCGGCGTGCTGACAATGACGGCGCCTTCCATCGGGATGTCGTGCACCAGGCTGATGTGAATGTCACCGGTGCCGGGAGGCATATCGATGAGCAGGAAGTCCAATTCTCCCCAGCGGACCTGCAGAATCATTTGCTTGAGGGCGTTGCAGGCCATCGGGCCGCGCCAAATCAAGGCTTGCTCCGGGGGCGCGAAGTAGCCGATGGACATCCATTTCACCCCATATTTTTCAATAGGCAGGATGATTTCTTTTTCCTCTCCGTCCGCGTTTTGTTCCAGCATCGCTTCGGGAGCGGCGCCTTCGGTCTGCGTCATTTTGGGGACGGAAGGACCATAGACATCCGCATCCGCGAGTCCCACTTTATAGCCCAGCCGGGCCAGCGCTACAGCGAGGTTGACGGCGACGGTGGACTTGCCCACGCCGCCCTTGCCGGAGGCGACGCCGATGATGTGACGAACCTTTTCCACCTCTTCGGTGCCCAGGTTCAGCCCCGCTTTCTTGGGCTTGGGCTCCTCTTTGACAATGGTTTCCACCAGAATCTCGACGTCCTTGCCCAGATGCCGGATGAGGGCGGCCTTGCAACTGCCGACGAGGTATTCCGCCAGCGGGTCGCGGTGCCGGGGAAAGGCCAGTACGACCACGACTTTGTTCCCGTCCCTGCGGGCCTGGTCCACCATCCCGAGTTCCACGATGTTGCGGTCGCCTTTGGCGGGATGCTCCACTTCTTTTAGAATATCCAGAATTTCCATAGTTCTGTCGGGAAGCCAATGGGGCTTCTGCGGACGCAAAGATAGTTAAAAAT
>CADAFY010000280.1:0-2693 GCA_902787255.1 uncultured Bacteroidia bacterium | reverse complement strand
GTAAATTTGCAAAAATATGCAGTGCTATGAAAAAGTATCTTCTTCCTTTTTTGATGATGGCCGTGTTGCCGTTCGCGTTCCTTTCTTGTAAAAAGGATAATAAATCATCAGAGGATTATTCGTATGTCTATCTAAATACGCTTTCCGCGGATGAGATTACCCCTATTTCCGGCAAGTTGTGGGCCGAGGTGAAATTCCATAATTTTACGGCATCCGGGACCATGGGGCTGAAGTTCTATTATTGCCAGAGCGACACGCCGGTGGACCGTTACGATATCGTTGATTTGGGAGAGGTGACGGCCGTCCAGACGCTTGATATCAAGGATGGAAATTACAGTTTTGTCCTTGAGGGACTCCAGCCGGGGAAGGATTATTACTTTATGCCGCACCTGTCTGTGATGGGTGTTTCGCTTGTGTCGGAGGTGAAGCATTTCAAGACGCAGGATTTCTGTGTGACCCTTGAGGTGAAGAATGTTACGGCAAACAGTGCCACCGTGGATGCGATGGCCGTGTTGTCGGCAGAACAAAAAGCGGGTGCTTCGGTCGGTATTCAGTGGACGACGACCGATTTTGATGATTTGGCGAATGTGCATCGTGAATATATTGATGTCTCCACCCTCCCTGCTGACGGTTCTTTCCATTATGATCTTTCCGGCTTGGATGCCAACAAACAATATTGGGTCCGGGCCTTTGTCAGTCTGGACGGTGATTTTCATCCGGCCAATAAGAAAGACTTCAAAACCCTGTCGGAGTAGCGTGCGATGAGCGGAGGTCCTCAGGCCGAGAAAATCCGGACACTTTTCAATACGATAGCCGGGGACTATGACCGGCTCAATCATTTGTTGTCATTGGGTATAGACAGGACCTGGCGCAAGCGGGCCCTGTCTGAGATTTTGCCGGCCTCCAAAGTGCTGGACGTGGCTTGCGGGACTGGGGATTTCAGTCTGGAAATTGCCGGCCGTTGCGTCCGTCGTGCCATCCCTTGCGCGATTACCGGCCTGGACCTGTCTGAAGGAATGTTGGCGGTGATGCGCGAGAAAGTAGCCCGTGCGGGGTATGCCGACGGGACCTTTGACTGTGTCACCATCGCATTCGGTATCCGCAATTTTGAGCATCGTGAGCAAGCCCTGCGGGAAATCCTGCGGGTGCTCAAGCCCGGCGGCCGGCTGGTGATTTTGGAACTATCCGTGCCCGCTACGCCCGTGCTGCGTGCGTTTTACAATCTCTATTTTACCCATATTCTGCCCTTGATCGGGGGCTGGATTTCCGGTGATAAGGCGGCCTACCGCTATCTGCCCGCATCGGTGCTGAAGTTCCCGGGCAAGGAGGAGTGGATGGGTATTATGCGTTCGTGCGGCTATGCGGAGGTTCGTCACAAAGCCTACACCCTCGGCATTTGCCGCCAGTATGTAGGGGTGAGACCCGCCTCCCTGCCGTTGACCGAAAGTGAGGGTACCAGAGAATAAAAGAATATGACGCTTGCCGCTTGTCTCCGTTCGATGCGTCTGCGGACGCTGCCCCTCTCGCTCTCCGGCGTGGTGCTGGGGGTATGCATCGCGTTTTCCGGTGTCTTTGCCGCTGATGAGCAGAATGCTTTTGCTTTGCTTTTTGGCGATGTCCCCTCGGCTGTAGAGGCGGCCTGTCCCATAGCGACGGTCGTCTTTCTGCTGTTGACCACCGTGCTGCTGCAAATCCTTTCCAATCTATCCAATGAACTGGGCGATACGCTCAGCGGTACCGACCGGGACGACCGACAAGGGATGCATTATTCCCTGCAGGACGGCGGGCTTACCATTCCCGAAATGAAACGGCTCATTGCTTCGGTGGCGGTGGCTTGCTGCTTGAGCGGCCTGGCGATGGTTTATTGCAGTTTTGGGGAACTTATCGCGTGGACGCCGATCCTGCTGTTGCTGTTGGGTGCTGCCGCCATCTGGGCTGCGATGCACTACACACTGGGACAGAATCCGTACGGTTACAGGGGGCTTGGGGACTTGTTTGTTTTTATTTTCTTCGGCCTGGTGTCCGTGGCCGGGGGCTATTTTGTTTGCGCACACTCCTTGCCCGCCTTGCTGTTGCTTCCGGCTTCTTCCATCGGCTTTTTCAGCGTGGGCGTGCTCAATGTCAACAATATCCGCGATATGCGCTCCGATGCCGCCACACGTGTAACGGTGGCCATCCGCTTGGGCGAGCGTCGTGCCCGCATCTACCAGACGGTGCTGATAGCCGCCGGCTGGGTTTGTATGCTGATTTTTATGGGGCTTGCCCCGCAGGGGGCGACGATTCTCCCTTTCGTTGACAGTTCGTCCTTACTTTGGATGCGGTGGCTGTTCCTGCTTACCCTGCCCTTTTACGCCCTTCACCTGAAAGGCATCTGGACACGCACGGACCGCGCCCTTGATCCGATGCTCCCGCTTCTGGTCCTCAGCACCTTCGCCCTTTCCCTGCTGGCGGGCATCGGACTGCTGGAGGGATAAAATTTGCTGCTTATTTCCCCAAAAGTTGGTAAAACGTGGTGATTTTGGGGAAATAAAGAGTGTTTGTTTCCTCTCGTTAAGAATTAGACTTTCTCCTTTCTGCCGGAGCGACGGGAACGTTCGGCGGCGAAACCCATCAAGTGGGATTCGATGGAAACATCGATATCGCTGGACAGACGGCTCGGGTCTTGGTGGGCAACGGCTTCCACGAAGTCGCGG
>CADAFY010000279.1 GCA_902787255.1 uncultured Bacteroidia bacterium | reverse complement strand
AGCCACGACGGCTACGGATGGATGCCGGCCTCGGAACTTGAGAAACGCCGTCTCCAGCCATCCAACGCGATGACCCCCAACAGCATCTTTGAATTGGCCTCCTTGTCGAAGCAGTTCACCGCCGCCGCCATCCTCAAGCTCTGCAGCGAGGAAAGAATGAGCCTGTCAGACACCCTTGGGCAATATTTTCCCGGCATCCCTTACAAGGAGGTCACGGTGCGCCAGCTGCTCACCCATACTTCCGGCCTGCCCGAATATTTCAATTTCGAATACAAGATTTACGATACGGCCACCTTCATCACCAACGATGACTTGGTGCGCATCCTGGTCAAAACGAAACCCCAGCGGATGTTCTTGTCCGGACAAGGGTACAAATACTGCAACACCAACTACGCTTTGTTGGCTTCCATCGTATCCATAGTGTCCGGAGAGTCATTTGAACAATATGTGCGCGACCACCTTTGGAAACCGGCGGGGATGAAAAACACCTTTTTCTTCACGGAGTTGGTAGGACTCTATCCTGGTGGCGAGCAACCCGAATGCGCCGTCCGCAAAGGCCAGGACTATGTCAACGTGAAACCCCTCGAGGGGGTGACGACCTTGCCGCTCACGCGAGGGCATTGGAGAACCGGGAACTTGGCCCTCTACGACCGTCTCAACGGCATCCTTGGCGACAAGGGTGTCTTCACCAACGCCGAAGACCTCGTACGCTGGACAAATGTCTATTTTATGGAATACCAGATTCTTACGAAAGACTGGATTGACGAGGCCACCCGCTGCCAGAACAAACTTCCCAACGGCACGGTTCCCCGCGATATGTACGGCTACGGCGTCCATCTCGAGGAGAGTCCCGAGCACGGGTTCATCGTCTATCACGGCGGCCTCTGGAACGGCTACCACAACCTCTGGGCCTACCGCCCGTCTGACGGATTGATTATTATCTTCCTCAGCAATCTCTATAACTCCTCCCATTCAGGACAGAGCAACGAGTTGCTGAATATATATGACAGGCAGTCCCTATAACCATCGGAACCATAAGGACAACAAACTATGATTGAACTGAATACAAACTACCACACACACAGTCTCTACTGCGACGGAAAAGAACCTCTTTCGGCATTCGTGACCGCCGCTGAAAAACTGCATTACACCCAGTTGGGCTTCTCCTCCCACGCCCCTGTCCCCTTTGAAAACGACTTTGGAATCAAGGAGGAGGAGATTGATACCTATTGTCAGGAAATTGACGAACTGCAACAACATACGCCCGTTACGCTGCTCAAGTCGCTGGAATGCGACTTCATCCCCGGCCAGTCCAAGTCTTTCGATGCATTCCGCGAGGAGCATCACTTGGATTATATCATCGGTGGGGTGCACCTCGTGTTACCCCCTCACGGCGAAGGTCTCTGGTTTATCGACGGTTCCAAGCGCGAGATTTACGACGAAGGTCTTGACCGTTTGTTCGGACACAATATCCGCCAGGCTGTCACCTGTTTTTGGGAGCAGACCTTCGAGATGATTGAGACAGAGCATTTTGAGATTATCGCCCATTTTGACAAAATCAAGATGCACAACCAGCATCGTTTCTTCGAGGACGACGAGCCCTGGTTCCAAGGTCTGGCCGACAAGGATTATCGAGGTCAACACCCGCGGCCTTTACAAGAAGCGTTGCGATGCCTTCTATCCCTCCACCACTCTGTTGCAAAAAGCCCGAAAGTTGGACATTCCCGTTATCATCAGCAGCGACGCGCACAAATCGGAGGACCTCGGCCAGTTCTGTCCGGAGGCCCGCGACGAGCTGATGCGCTGCGGTTTTGACCATCTTGCCACCTTCGACACGGCTACCCGCCGTTTCCAATACTGAACCCCCTAAAACACAACACGATGAACCTGCGCTCCACTCCCAATATCTGGTTCCGGTACCTGCTTACCACGCTCTCGCCCCGTTGGAACGTGCGTTTTCTCTATCGCCATTGCCATCACAAAAAGCTGAACCTCGACCATCCGCAAACGATGGACGAGAAGTTGCAGTGGCTGAAGATTCATTATTACGATCAGGATCTTGTGAAGCAATGCGCTGATAAGTACCGCGAGCGTGAGTATGTAGAGGCGTGCGGCCTTGGGCACATCCTTAACCCGTTGCTGGGAAAATACCATTCCGCCAGTGAGATACCCTGGGAAAAGCTGCCGGAGAAGTTCGTGCTGAAATGGAATTTCGGCTGTGGCGGCAATGTCATTTGCCCCGACAAAAGCCGGCTCGACATCCCTGCCGCCGTGCGCGACCTGAATCGCTTCGGCAAAATCAAGTTCCATCTCCTTGCCGCCGAGCCCCAGTACGATATTGATGAAAAACTCATCCTGTGCGAACAGTTCATAGAGACCGATGACGGGCAGACCCTTTGTAACTGTGCTTTTGCCCGATCCATTCGGGCCTGCAATGACAAGGATTGAAGGACAGCCATCCTGCTAAACCGCGTTATATAATCTGTAACAGGAACTGTGTCATCGCGCTCTGCAACCGCATTGCGGCATGCCTGCTCAAAGTCATCGGAAGAAAGATCAAAAATAGTCTTTTCTGCCGTCTCCAGTCTGACCGGAAAAGGAAATCCCTTTACCTCGTTAAATTTTCTGGCCATAATGTTCATGACCGCATTAAAAGACAGCCCCATTTGCGAAGCGATGCGGGTTGTTTCTTCCCTCACACCATCATCCAGGCGAATCGTACTGGTAGCCATCTGTTTCTCCTTTCCTTCATCCAATGCATTCCTGCCTTGGACCTATGCAAATCCTGTATTTGAAAACCGTTCCCTTTGATAAAAGTATAGCACATACCCCGGATTCTTTCAACACAAATGAAGTCATATGTGTTGGGTTCGCAAATGTCAAGGGGACGGTTCTTCTGACACCGCGAAGTTATTCTACCCAGAATAATTCATCCAATGTCCTTTCCAGGACCTTGCAGATTCTGATACACAGATTGATGGTCGGATTGTAATCTCCTTTTTCGATTGCGCTGATTGTCTGCCTGGATACCCCGACTTTTTCTGCCAGGTCCGCCTGTGATAAATCCTTTTCCGCCCTGGCGGCCTTCAATTTC
>CADAFY010000278.1 GCA_902787255.1 uncultured Bacteroidia bacterium | reverse complement strand
CGTGTTCACGATCAGCTGGATCTTGCCGTTGATGATCCAGTCCTCAATGTTAGGCTGGCCTTCGTAGATCTTGTTGACCCGTTCCACAGGAATGCCCGCCGCCTCAATCAGCTTTGCGGTGCCTTCCGTGGCGATGACTTTGAAGCCGTCTTCATAGAAAGCTCTGGCAACCGGCACCGCTTCCTCTTTATCCCCGTCGCTGATGGAAAGCAGTACGGTACCTTGTAAGGGCAGCACCGCTTTGGCGCCTTCCTGCGCCTTGAAGTAGGCTTCGCCCACTGTCTCGGCCAGACCCAGCACTTCGCCGGTAGAACGCATCTCCGGTCCCAGGATGGGATCCACTTCCGGGAACATGTTAAAGGGGAACACGGCTTCTTTTACACCGTAATACGGAATCTTACGTTCTTTCAGTTCCGGCACCGGCGACGGACGCCCGGTCAGGGAACCGGTGATGATATCCGTTGCCAGCGGTACCATGCGGATGCCGCAGACTTTGGATACCAGCGGCACGGTACGGGACGCGCGGGGGTTGGCCTCCAGCACGTACACCTTGCCGTCTTCGATGGCGTACTGCATGTTCATGAGGCCTACTACGTTCATCTCTACCGCAATCTTGCGGGTATATTCTTTAATGGTCTTCAGATTTTCTTCCGAAATCTGCCGGCTGGGCAGGATGGAAATCTGCCGGCTGGGCAGGATGCAGGCGCTGTCGCCGGAATGGATGCCGGCCAGTTCGATGTGTTCCATGACCGCAGGCACAAAGGCGTCCTTGCCGTCGGAGATGGCGTCCGCTTCACATTCCAGCGCGTTGTGCAGGAACCGGTCGATGAGGATGGGACGGTCCGGGGTTACGCCGATAGCCGCCGCCATGTAGTCTTTCATCTGCTCGTCGTCGTGGACCACTTCCATGCCCCGGCCGCCCAGTACAAAGGACGGGCGCACCATGACCGGATAGCCGATGCTGTGGGCCAGTTCAATGGCCTGTTCCACCGTGCTGGCCATACCGGATTCCGCCATGGGAATACCCAGCTTGTCCATGACTTTGCGGAACTGGTCCCGGTCTTCCGCCAGGTCGATGACTTCCGGCGTGGTACCCAGAATGTTCACGCCCTCTTCTTTCAGCTTGGCCGCCAGGTTCAGCGGAGTCTGCCCGCCGAACTGGGCGATGACGCCTACCGGTTTTTCCTTATAGTAAATGCTCAACACGTCTTCCAGCGTCAGGGGTTCAAAGTACAGTTTGTCGGAAGTATCGTAGTCGGTGGATACGGTTTCCGGGTTGCAGTTGACAATGATGGTCTCAAAGCCCAGCTTCTTCAGGGACATGGCCGCATGGACGCAGCAGTAGTCGAACTCAATACCCTGGCCGATGCGGTTGGGGCCGCCCCCCAGGATCATGATCTTCTGTTTATCGGTTACCGGATTGTTGTCCGGCGCGTTATAGGTGGAATAGAAATACGCACTGTCCTGGGTGCCGCTCACATGGACGCCGTCCCAGGCTTCCACCACGCCGATCTTTTCTCTCGCGTGACGGATATCGTCTTCGGATACGTTCAGGATCTCGCTGAGGTATTTGTCGGAGAAGCCGTCCTTTTTGGCCTGAGCCAGGGCTTTCGCGGGAGGCACCGTGCCTTTGTACTGCAGCAGGGCTTCTTCTTCATCCACCAGTTCTTTCATCTGTTCCACAAAGTAATGCTTCACCCAGGTGATGTCGAAGATCTCGTCTACCGTAGCGCCTTTGCGCAGGGCTTCGTACATCTGGAAGTAACGTTCGGAGGAAGGTGTGCGCAGCAGGTTCAGCAGTTCTTCTTTGCTGAGTTTATCAAAATTCTTCACATGTCCCAGACCGTAACGTCCCTTTTCCAGAGAACGGATGGCTTTCTGGAACGCTTCCTTGTAATTTTTGCCGATGCTCATGACTTCGCCCACGGCGCGCATCTGGGTGCCCAGTTTGTCATCCACGCCTTTGAACTTTTCAAAAGCCCAGCGGGCGAATTTTACCACAATATAATCTCCGTCAGGCACGTACTTGTCCAGGGTGCCGTACTTGCCGCAGGGCAGGTCTTTTAAGGTCAGGCCGCTGGCCAGCTTGGCAGATACCAAGGCGATGGGGAAACCGGTGGCCTTGGATGCCAGGGCGGAAGACCGGGAGGTACGGGGATTGATTTCAATGACAATGATACGGCCGTCTTTCGGGTTCCGGGCAAACTGCACGTTGGTGCCGCCGATGACGCCGATATGTTCCACGATTTTATACGCCTGACGCTGCAACTCCTGCTGCACGTCTTCCGGAATGGTCAGCATGGGCGCGGTACAGAAAGAGTCGCCGGTATGCACGCCTACCGGATCCACGTTCTCGATGAAGCAGACCGTGATCATGTTGTTGTCCTTGTCCCGGACCACTTCCAGTTCCAGTTCTTCCCAGCCCAGGATGGATTCTTCC
>CADAFY010000277.1 GCA_902787255.1 uncultured Bacteroidia bacterium | reverse complement strand
GTCGAGGAATTCTTTGTCGAGGAAAGGCACACGGCCTTCTACGCCCCAGGCAGCCAGGGATTTGTTGGCCCGCAGGCAGTCGTACAAGTGGAGTTTGCCGAGTTTGCGCACGGTCTCCTCGTGGAAGGCCTGCGCGTCGGGCGCTTTGTGGAAGTAGAGGTAGCCGCCGAAAATTTCGTCCGCGCCTTCTCCGCTCAGTACCATTTTGATGCCCATGCTCTTGATGAAACGGGCCAGCAGGTACATCGGCGTGCTGGCGCGCACCGTGGTTACATCGTAGGTTTCGATATGATAAATGACATCGCGCAGGGCGTCCAGGCCCTCTTGGATGGTATAATGCACTTCGTGATGGACGGTGCCGAGGTGTTCAGCCACCACCCGCGCTTTGGCCAGGTCGGGCGAGCCTTCCAGACCGACGGCGAAGGAGTGAAGACGGGGCCACCAGGCGTGGTCTTTTCCTTCCGTTTCGATGCGGCGGGCGGAGTATTTGGCGACGATGGCGGAAATCACCGAACTGTCGAGGCCGCCGGAGAGCAGCACGCCGTAAGGAACGTCGCTCATCATTTGACGCTGTACGGCCGCTTCCAGGGCGGTCCGCACCCGGGCGATTTCGTCTTTCCAGCGCTCCTTGAACGCGCTGTCGCTGCCGGCGACGGGGCTTGTGAGGCTCGCTGCTGAGCTAGCAGAAGCGGTCGCGACGGCCGCATAGTCCTTCCAGTCGCGGTGGTACCAGCGGCGGATTTTCCCCTCGTGGCTGTCCAGGCAATGTCCGGGCAGGAAAGGCTCGTAACGCTCGCAAAAACCTTCCAGCGCCTTGAGTTCGCTGGCCACATAGACCGTCCCGTCCTCATCGTATCCTATATATAAAGGAATCACGCCGATGGGGTCGCGGGCAATCAGATAACTGTCGTCCGTCTCATCATAGAGGGCAAACGCGAAAATGCCGCTGATGTCTTCGAGGAAGTCCGCGCCTTTTTCCCGGTACATGGCCAGAATCACCTCGCAGTCGGAACCGGTGGCGAAGGGGTAAATGCCGTCGAGGCGTTTGCGGATGTCACGGTGGTTATAGATCTCGCCGTTGACGGCCAGCACTTGCTTGCGGTCGGGCGAGAACAGGGGCTGTCCTCCCGAGAGCGGGTCGACGATGGCCAGCCGTTCGTGGGCCAGTGTGCAGGAGGCGCTGCTGTAGACGCCGCTCCAGTCGGGTCCGCGATGCCGGATCTTGGCTGACATACGCAAAGCTTTTTCCCGGATTTCTTTTTCAGGCGCTTTGCTACCGAAAATACCTATAAAACCACACATATTTTTGTAATTTTACATCAAAAAAAAGGCTGATTCATCTGAACCAGCCTTAATTTTGAACTATTTTTTAGAAATTGTCTCTTCTTTTGTGCACCCGCAAATGACTGGCGGAAAACAGGCACGCAAAGCGAAGACCCCGGGAATTCTTCTGGTTCTTCTGATTCTGCTGCTTGTTATTTTTCCAAGTCATCATTGATGTCTTAATCACAATCCGGGATGCAAAGGTAATCATTTTTTATAAACAAACAAATTTTTTTGCAAAAATTTTCACTTTTTTGATGCAATCCACACCAACCCGCCTTCCGCTACCGTCCAACAGGGTTTCCTATGGACTGCCCCAAGTTTAAAGTGAGGGCAATCCAAGCCAATCCTCTTTTTATGGTCATCTATGCGTCATCTATGCACCAATCATATGGATTGCCCTTTTCACCCAAGCCCTAGCACACTTCTTCGCCAGCACATCATTCCTTTATCCAGTTATTCAAAAATTTATGTACCTTTCCTCTACAAATCAGAAAAAGATCGCTGTTCTATGTGGGTGAGCGGTTGTCGCTGTGCGTGAGGGGGCATATTGGGACATCGCCCGAAGTTGCTTTCGGGCGGACCGTGAGATGAAAAAAAATAACTTTCCTCTACGAGCTCTTCGACTCAAACAGACCTCCTAAGCCGCACAGAGCGTTAGTCAATTTGCGCTGACGGGGTCGAACCACCACAAAGGTACTGACCTTACAAAGTGCGGTATATACTGAACCGACCGTTAAGCAGCCGGGGCAATATCGGGCGAGTAGTCGCGATAAGCGACATTGTCGTGAAGCACATGCCACACGGCAGAAAGAATTTTTCTGGCAATAGCCACGATCACTTTCATCTTGCTCTTGCGACGAACTACGGTTTGATGGTAGCTGAAGCGATTGAAAAAGCACTTCTGGGTCTTGGATGCCGCCCAAGCGCATTCAATGAGATTTTTCCTCAAGTATTTGTTTCCATGCGTGATACTTCTGGCCTTGATTTTTCCGGCGCTTTCCTCGTTTCGTGGTTTCAATCCGCACCAGGAGACAAGGTGGGCGGCATCTTGGAATGATGATACGTCTGATCCCACTTCTGCAATGATAGATGTGGCCGAACGGCCCTTAACTCCCGGTATGGTCTGCAGGTTCTTCAACTGCTCTGGGAAGTACTGCTGGCAAATGGCTTCCATCTTCGACTGGCATTCGTCCTTGTGGCGCTGTGCGAGTTCCACCTCTTCGCGCAATTGACGGATGACATCGACATCCGTGTCCGAAATGACGCCGGTCAGCGATGCCAGAATAACATCTCTGCCCGCCTTGTTGACAATGCGGCCGAAAATGACTTTGATGAGTTCTTCCGGGTCCCTGACCCCCTCGGCGATGAGGCGGACAACCTCCTTGTAGCTTTTGCAGTCCGTGGTGGAAACATAATTGCTGATACGGATGTTGCATCTTTGGAGAGCCGCATCTAATTTTACGAGCTTGCGAGTGCACTCGGCGTTAAGGTCGGATATGCGACGGTCATACTGCCGCATCCGCTGGATGATGTCGGAAGGGACATAACTCCCGCGGATGAGATCCTTGAGAAGACAGGTGGCAATCCATTCCGCGTCCTTCACATCGCTCTTCTTTCCCGGCAATTGCTTGATGAAGTACGGATTGACCAACTTGAGCTCCATAACATACGGCTCAAGCACGCGCCACACAGGTATCCAATAGATACTAGTGCTTTCCATACACACCTCGCCAACATCCAATTCCTGAAGTTTGGCTGCCAATTTTTCCAAATCGGGAGTCAAAACACCAAATTTTTCTTGAAAAACCACACCATTCTCATTGAGAATACACACAAAGACGCTATCTTTGTGCACGTCAAGACCGCATACTTGTCTCATAGGCAAAATTTTTTTGGGACATCAGGCCCGTTATACATAAGGAACTGCGGCGCGCCGAGAGGCGACGACCGCTCGCCACAAAGATAAGAATGCGGTCTTGATTTTTATACAACTGGCCTAAAATCGAGAGATTTTATGTACATTTGTAACCGTATACTTTCAAGTATACAGACATATTGCGAAAGTGTTTTTCG
>CADAFY010000276.1 GCA_902787255.1 uncultured Bacteroidia bacterium | reverse complement strand
CGCCAGAGCTTTAGCCGGAGTTGCCGCCATCGTCACATTGCTGCCCATGATGCCAAAAGACATTACGCCTGCCATCAGGGCTGCCAAAACCATCTTTTTGTTCTTGCCAATTTTCTTCATCATTTTCATTCTCCTTACTTTGTACACAATTTATATCTTAAAATCAAACCGACTCGTTTGCAGGGATCAGCGCCGGATTCATGCTGCCCTTATGGCACTGACTCCAGAATATAATCCCAGCGGCAACAATGAATACCAATCCGCCACAAACAACATACTCTGTTCCCCAGGCTTCAATGAACATGCCGCTTATCGCTGTTCCCGCCATACAGCCCAGATTAGCCGCCGTGAGAAAGAGGCCATTGGCAAAATCCGGTGCCTCCGGTGCGGCATGGGATAGATACCTTCAGGATGATTAAGAAACAGCAGATACACAGCCCCAAGGAAAAAGGGGAAGATTTTCACTGTGCCTATGGGGCGGCTAGAGAGAAGATTTCCTGCGATCATACTGCCAAAGATGTTGCAAAGGCCGTAAACAAAGAGCAGCAAACTTACCAAGGTTGGAGACAGCCCCGAAACGCTGGCCAAATTCGTTAATGAAGGCTATCATATATTCTATTTTGTCGCGAACTGGATAGGTGGTTTCCATCTTGAATTCTTTTGGTTAATTATCTCAGGGAAATGAATCAGCGTTTATTTGCGGTCGCGGTCGTGGGGGTCGAAGCGTTTGAGGATGAAGCCGGAGCCGAGGTATTTGGTGCGGACTTCTTCGTTGGAGGCGAGTTCTTCGGGGGTGCCGGCCTGGAGGATATTGCCCTCATACAGGAGGTAGGCGCGGTCGGTGATGGCCAAGGTCTCGCCCACGTTGTGGTCGGTGATAATCACGCCGATATTCTTGAATTTGAGTTTGGCGATGATGTACTGAATGTCTTCCACAGCAATCGGGTCCACCCCGGCGAAAGGCTCGTCCAAAAGGATGAATTTGGGGTCAACGGCCAGGGCGCGCGCAATCTCGCAACGGCGGCGCTCTCCACCCGAGAGTTGGATGCCCAGACTCTTGCGGACTTTGTGAAGGCTAAACTCGTCAATCAGATTCTCCAGGCGTTCGTAACGCTCCTGCTTGGTGAATTTCGGGCAGAGTTCCATCACAGACATAATGTTGTCCTCCACTGACATCTTCCGGAACACGGAAGCATCCTGCGCCAGATAGCCTACTCCTTTCTGGGAACGCTTGTACATCGGCAGGTTCGTAATATCCTCATCATCCAGAAAGATGCGACCCGCATTGGGGGTAATCTGGCCCGTAATCATATAGAATGAGGTGGTCTTGCCGGCACCGTTGGGACCGAGGAAACCGACAATCTCTCCTTGCGACGCCTGCATAGAAACGCCCTTCACCACGGTGCGCACACCGTATTTCTTCACCAAATTTTCACAGCGGAGTATCATAGGCGTCTATTTAATTACGGCATCAAACGATTCGAGCACCGGGCCAATTTCGGGATTGGCCTGAAGCATCTCTTTCAACTGCTGTTCGGGAGAATAAGCCTTGGTCGCCTGAACATCCTGGGGCAAAGTTTCAATGACGACATCCAAGGCGTCGTATCCCACCCGCTTGCGCAGGGACTGGGTCAACTCGCGGGACTTCTTATCCTGCATCCAGGAGCGCTGTGCCTCATTCTGGACTTTGAGAATAACCCGGACTTGGGTATCTTCAATCAAAACTTCGTTTTTGTCCGAGGTCAAGCAGGTGGCCAAACGGGGCTGGCCATTATCGGTGTATTCTTTGGCAAGGGCGGTAAGGCCTTCGAGCACTTTTTGAGAAGTAGGAAGTTCCTGTTGAACCTGCTGTGTGACGGGAGTGGTCCGGACCGATTTTTCTTCCGCCAGGTTGTTGACGGAGAAAGAAGGGCGCCGCCGCGTGGGAGCGGGCTGGGGTGCGGAAGTCTCCGCTGCAGGTTGCGGAGCGGTCGGCGCAGGTGCAGAGGCCACCAGTTCAGGTGCAGGTTGAGGCGCGGGGACAGGTTGCGAAGCAGGGGTCTGAACAGGCTCAGGTACTACAACGGGATTCTCAACAACAGCAGGTTTAGGCTCTTCTTTAACGGGTTTTGCCTCAACAGCAGGCTTCGCTTCCACCGCAGGCCGGGGATTGGAAGCAACTTGTGGCGTAGCCACAGGCGCCGCTTGCGCGGCTGGCTGCGGTGCGGAAACCGCACCCGCCGGCGCCTTCATCAGGAAGGCCAAACGCATCAGCGCAAACTCGATGTGCAAG
>CADAFY010000275.1:683-2560 GCA_902787255.1 uncultured Bacteroidia bacterium | reverse complement strand
AAGGCACCCGCCTGAACGACCGCAGCCAACTGCTCTGCATCCGTCTGCTGGTGCTTTTCTTCATCGTCATTTCTTCCATCCTCGCCATCATCCAGGCCAAGAGTTCCGTGACCTTCATCGCCCAGTTGATGGGTATTTCCTGGGGTGCGCTGGCCGGAGCATTCCTGGCGCCTTTCCTGTACGGGCTGTATTGGAAACGCACTTCGGCCGCATCCGTGTGGGCCTCTTTCATAGCGGGCGTGGCCATCATGTGCGGCTGTATGTACTGCACCTTCACCGGACAGACTTTCATCAGCCCCTATTTCACCTCCCCCATCAATGCCGGCGTGCTGGCTATGCTTGTGGGACTGGCCATCGTACCGCTCGTGAGCCTTTTCACAAAGGTGGAACAGAAAGAGAAAGTGGAGAAAATGTTCAACAGTTACAACACCACGGTTACCGTCCCCGCATCCCACTCATTGGTCGAAGAACAGGAATCCTAATCCCCGCTATATGAAAAGAATCGTTATCCTCTCCCTCATTCTGACACTCTCCTTCAGTCCGCTGGCGGAAGCCCAAAAAGCCAAGAAAAAAGACAAGGCGAAACCGGCCGTCGAATTCGCTCTCCCTTCTCAGGAGACCCGGGAGCAAAAATATCAACGGATGAAATGGTGGACCGACGCGCGTCTGGGTATGTTCATCCATTGGGGACTGTATGCTATGCCGGCCCGTCACGAATGGATTAAAAACATTGAACGGCTCACCACGGAAGAATATCAGAAATACTTTGACCATTTCGACCCGGACCTGTACAATCCCCGGGAGTGGGCGGCGATGGCCAAGAAAGCCGGAATGAAGTATGTCGTATTCACCGCCAAGCACCACGAAGGTTTCTGTATGTGGGACAGCCGATATACCGATTACAAATGCACCAACACCCCGGCAGGACGTGACCTGATGCGGGAGTTCGTGGATGCGTTCCGGGCGGAAGGGCTCCGCATCGGTTTCTACTACTCTCTGCTCGACTGGCACCACCCGGAATATACGATTGATGTCCGTCACCCCCAGCGTATCTCCAAAGGTACGAAGGAGCAGTACGACGCCCTGAATCAGGGCAAAAATATGGACATCTATCGCCAATATATGAAGGACCAGGTGACCGAACTGCTCACCCAATACGGAAAAATCGACATCATCTGGTTTGATTTCTCCTTCCCCGGAGAAAACGGGAAAGGACACGAAGATTGGGATTCCGAAGGGCTGGTGAAATTGGCGCGAAGCCTGCAACCGGACATCATCATCGATGACCGGCTCGACCTGAACGATGTCTGGGGCGGATGGGATTTCATCACCCCCGAACAGAAAAAAGTGGCGGAGTGCCCCACCTGGCACGGCGAGAAAGCCGCCTGGGAGACTTGCCAGACCTTCTCCGGTTCCTGGGGATATCATCGGGATGAAAACACCTGGAAAAGCATTCCGCAACTGCTGGAACTCCTGATTGAGACGGTCAGCAAGGAAGGCAACCTCATTCTGAATGTCGGTCCTACGGCCCGGGGAGAGTTTGACTATCGGGCGAAAGAGCGCTTGGAAGGAATGGGCAAATGGATGCACCAGAACAGCCGCTCCATTTACCATTGCACCGCGGCTCCGGCAGAATTCCAGGTTCCGGAACGCACCCTCCTCACCTACAACCCTGAAACCAACAGGCTCTACATTCACCTCATCGACTACCCCTTGTCCAGACTGGCCGTCTCCTTCGCAGACAAGATTGCCTACGCGCAATTCCTGCACGACGGGTCGGAAATCAAGTTTGACAAGGAGTTCCTCCACACCCCCGTCCTGAAGCCCGACTGCGAGATTCCGGTCATCGAGGTGTTTCTGAAAGAGAAATAATTCCT
>CADAFY010000275.1:0-629 GCA_902787255.1 uncultured Bacteroidia bacterium | reverse complement strand
TTCCATGTGAATGGTGACGATGGTTTCGCCGCCGAAGCGTTCTTTTAATTTGTTTTCGATGACGGTGACAATTTCGTGAGCCTCACGCAAAGACATCGAGCCGTCCATCCGGACGTGCGCTTCTATGGCGATACGGTTTCCTATTCTCCGCGTGCGCAGATGGTGCGGCTCGCTCACCTGCGGGAGACTGCGAATGATTTCCTCCATCTCGCGCTCGGTTTCGTCAGAAAGAGAACGGTCGGTCAGTTCGCCGGCGCTTTCCCTTGACAAATCCCAAGCGACCTTGAGAAGCATTGCGCCCACGGCCAGGGAAGCCACGGGGTCCAATACGGCCCAATGGGGTCCCAATAAAATGGCGCCGCCGATGCCGATGGCGGCTCCGATGGAAGATAAAGCGTCGCTGCGGTGATGCCAGGCGTTGGCGACGACGGCCGGGGAATGGAACGCCTTCCCTTTGGCGAAGGTATAGCGGAAAAGGAGTTCCTTGACCAAAATAGACAAGAATGCGGCCCACAGCGCCAGCATCCCGGGCGTTTCCAAGACCTCTCCCCTAAACCAACGGACAATCTTCACCGCACCGGACACCAAGATGCCTACAGCGGCGCAGGCAAGCGCCAAGCCCACGAGGA
>CADAFY010000274.1 GCA_902787255.1 uncultured Bacteroidia bacterium | reverse complement strand
TTCGCGCGTCATACCCTTTCAAGAACCGGATTATTTCCGTACTTCTTCCAGTAAGGCTCCGAATTGGGCGATGTCACGGCAAATGATGGTCGCGCGGTCTTCGGGAACGCTGGCCAGTGCGGTTTCGAGCGTCGTTTCACCGGTCAGGACCAGCACGCCACAAGCGCCGGCATTCAGACCGGACTTGACATCGGTATAGAGACGGTCCCCCACCATCGCGGCCTGGGCGGGCGTGACGCCGTTCTTTTCCATAATGCCAAGCAGAATATCCGGGCTGGGCTTGCCGATGATGGTATCGGGTTTGCGGCCGCAAGCCGCGGCGATGCAAGCACATAGGGAACCGCAGTCTACGAGTATCGTAGGCTCATCGGTCGGACAGACCCAGTCGGGATTCGTGGCCACATAGGGAATCTCTTTGTGGGAAGCCCACCAGGTGCAACGGCACAGGCGCGAATAGGTCAGCGTCGGGTCGAAAGCGGCCACGACGACATCCGGACGGTCATTCGGGTCGTCCGCGCAGGAGATAAAGCCGGCCGCCTCAAACTGGGAAATCATAGAGGGAGTCCCCAGCAAGAAGAGCCGTTTGGCTTTGGGATAATGGGCCTTGATGTAATCGATGGTCGCCGCCGTCGTGCTGTACATCTGCCCGTCTCCGCAAGGAACGCCCAATTTGCGCAGTTTGGCAATGTAGTCATCCAGGGACTTGGTGGGATTGTTGGTCAGGAAGCAGTAGTTGATGCCCATCGTCCCCAAATTCTCCAGGAAAGGCACCGTATAAGGGAAGAGGGTTCCGCCCAGATAAATGGTACCGTCCATATCCAGCGACACGTGACGGATATTGCGTAAGGTATTGCGCATCTCATCGGACATCACCGAAGTATATTCCCCGTTTTGCAAGAAAAGAGGAAGGTCCTCGGCCGTCTTGGGGGCGACGTTCTTATTCGAGCAGGAAAACAAGGTGAACAAGGAACTCAAGCACAAAAGCATTTTTCTCATAATTTATGACAATTTAACATTGTTACGCCTTGACAATGGCCTCGGCCAGGGCTTTCAGGGCCGGAAGGTCGCTTTCTTTCATCCGGCTGCGGATGGTCACGACGGGCTCGATCAACTCCACATCTTTCATCTCGGCAATCATCCCGCTCATCACGCGGGCGGCGGAAGGGGCCCAGGAGCCGTTTTCAAGCAAGGCCACTTTGCGATGGCTGTACCCTTTGATTTGCAGCCGGTGCAGGAATTCGTGCATCGGGGTGAAAAGACCGCCGTCGTAAGAAGCGGCCGCCAGCACCAGTTTGGAGTGGCGGAACGCATCTTCTACATTTTCGGCGAAATCCGTGCGGGACAGGTCCACCACTTCCACCTTCGGGGCACCGGCCTCTTCCAAGAGTTCGGCTAACTTTTCTGCCGCCGCCAGCGTACCGCCGTGGATGGAGGCACAGGCAATGAAAACACCGTCGGTTTCGACGGCATAGCGGCTCCAGATATCGTAGAGATTGATATAGTAGCCCAGGTTGTCTTCCAAAATCGGTCCGTGCAAAGCTGCACGCCGAACTTGCCCACGATGTTGAAATAGTAGCGACGCGCCTCGCACGCCCAGTCATCGTCGTCCCGGCCATAGAAGCCGCATTTGCTGAGGGCACCGAATTTGCCGAAACCGTCCGCGCTATACAGACATTTGTCCGCCGCATCGTAGGACATCAGCACCTCGGGCCAGTGAACCATCGGCGCGGCGATGAATTGCAGACTGTGTTTACCGAGCGAAAGGACATCCCCTTCCTTGACGGCCATCGTGCGGCCTTCCAGGGAAATACCCTCGAAGAATTGCGGGAGCATCGCGATGGCTTTGGCGCTGGCGACCAGCATCATATTCGGATAGAGCGTCAGCACCTGCTCAATCATCGCAGAATGGTCGGGCTCCAGGTGATGCACCACCAGGTAATCGGGCTGGCGATTGGACAGGGCTTTGGACAGGTTGTGCAGCCAATCCTCCCCTTTCCGGGCATCTACGGTATCCAACACCGCCACTTTTTCATCCAAAATGACATAGGCGTTATAGGAAACGCCTTCGGGGACTATATATTGGCTTTCAAACAAATCAAGGTCGAGGTCGTCGACACCGACATACATCACATTATCGTTCAAATCTCTCATATATCTCTATTACTTTTTACAAATTCTCTCGTTCTCCTGCACAACGCATAGCACGGCCGTGAAGTCTATTCCTACAACAAAGACGGATCCGGTTCAAAGGCCGGAATGTGCAGTATTTCCGTCTTGAACAAATTAGCCCGGTGCATACGGTCGATTTTGGCGCGAATGGCCTCGTCCTCACAGACGCCTTCCCGGATATACCGGTCCAAAGTTGCGTAGGTAAATCCGATTTTCGCCTCGTCGGGCATCGAACCGGGAAGTCCGTCGTCCGGCGTCTTCCCCACCCACTTTTCGGGCAGACCGAGTGCCCGTCCGATGGCCAGCACTTCGCGGACGCAAAGGTGGCCGAGCGGAGAGAAAGAGCCCGCGGCATCGCCATAGAGCGTCGCATAACCGATATAATCTTCGCTGAGATTGCAGGTATTAGCAACAAAGCCGCCGACGCTCTGCGCCACGGCATACAGCACGGTCATCCGGATGCGCGGCGGAATGTTCAGGATGGACTGCTTGGAAAAACCCTCGGAGCCGTCAACATTCGCCCCGTCCTCACTCGACAAAGCCGCGCCCAAACGGCGCAACGCCGCTTCCGTCTCCCCGATATTCAGGCAAAGGTAACGAATCCCCAGATGGGCGCAAATCTCATCCGCATCATTAATCGGCTGAGTTCCGGAGGGCATCGCCACCCCCACGACACGGGAAGGGCCCAGCGCCTGCGCACACAAAGCCGCCGCCACAGTGCTGTCCTTGCCGCCGCTCATTCCGAGCACGGCGCAGGCAGACGGGCCGAAGGGGGCGAACCAATCCGCGATCCACCGGATGCAATCCTCTTTCAGTCTGACGGCGTCCATCGCGATCTATCGCTCGGAAATCGGGGTGTAATCGTATTCGTCGGTCACGCAACGATAGGCAGGACGGATGATGCGGCTGCCGTTGAAGTTGAGTTCCTCGTTGCGGTGCGCGCACCAGCCCACGCTGCGGGCCATCGCAAAGAGCGGGGTGTAGATTTCAGGGGGTATGCCCAGCATATCATACACAAAGCCCGAATAGAAGTCCACGTTGGCGCACATCAGTTTGCCGCGGCCTTTCACTTTATAGACGGTTTCAATGGCCACTTTCTCGATGCGTTTGAGGAATTCAAACTCTTCGCTGCGGCATTTTTCCACCGCCAGTTTCTGTGCCATTTCCTTCAGCAGCACCGCACGGGGGTCGGATTTGGTATAGACCGCGTGGCCGATGCCATAAATCAGGCCGCTGTGGTCGTAGGCTTCCTTGTGCAGCATACGCGTCAGGTATTCCTCGATTTCCTGTTCGTCATTCCAATTGGAAATCCGCTCTTTCAGGTGCTCGATCATATCGCTCACCTTCAA
>CADAFY010000273.1 GCA_902787255.1 uncultured Bacteroidia bacterium | reverse complement strand
AAGATCCGGATGATTTCTGCCGTAAGAACAGTCTGGAGCAAGTACAGGCTTTCATTTCCGAAAACGAACAGGATTTTATCACCTATCGTACGGCTTTGCTTTCGCAACAGGCAGTCAATGATCCCATCAGGCGGGCTGACCTCATTAGCGAGATTGCGGACACCATCGCCTGTATTCCCGACCGCATTAAGCAAAGCGTTTATATCCAAGAGTGCGCCAAGAAGTTTGCCATTGAGGAAGAAATTCTGCGGGCCCGCGTGAGCACGGCGATTCAGCAGATGCGGCTGGAAGAACAGAAGCAGCGGGAACGGCAGAGGACCGGCTCGACCGGGACTCCGTCCGATCCTTATGCGAGCGGCGCTCCGCTTCCGTCCTATCCGGACCCTTCTGCATACCCGGACGGATCTTCTTATGACGGCTCCATCCCCGTCGCACCTGATGCTGACGGGGGCTCCCGCCGCACCGCTCCCAAGCGGATGGATAAACTGGTGGTCGCTGAGCGTACCTTGTTGTCCTATGTGCTCAAATCCGGCCGGGATTTGATGCATTTTCCCGTTACCTCCCATTTGTATAGGGCCGGTGAAGACCCCTTTTCCGTCTTTGAATTTATTGACGGCTGTCTGGTGGAAGATGGGGTCGTTTTCTCAGACCCGGTCAACAAGCGCTGCTACGAAGCATACGGGGTGTTGTTCGATGCGGGAGAGCCCCAGGAAATCATCCAAAAACGCCTGATGGAAGGTCCCGACCGAGAGGTGGCGGAGTTGGCCGAACAACTGATTATCGACCGCTACGCCCTCACGATGGAAGCGCTGTTGAGTTCGATGACCTCTCACCAGACCCTGCTGGTCAAATATGTGCCTGAGGAGCTTATCAAATACAACATTGTCCTTTTGAACAAGAGGCGGAACGATTTGATCAAAGCGCTCAAAGGGGCGGAAGAACAACAGCAGATGCTCGCAGAAATCGCGCAGATTGCGGACAAGATTAAAAAATTGAAAGAAGAAATTAAAAATTTGAACTGAAATATGATGGAAAAGAGAAGTTTGATTACCTGCGCCCTGCCTTATGCCAATGGCCCGGTACATATCGGACACCTGGCGGGCGTGTATGTTCCCGCCGACATTTATGTCCGCTACAAACGCCTGCGCGGAGAGGACGTGCTGTTTATCTGCGGCTCGGACGAGCACGGAGTTCCCATTACCATCAAGGCCCGGGAACAAGGTTGCTCTCCCCAGGATATCGTGGACCGCTACCATAAGATTATTAAGGATTCTTTCGCCCGGCTGGGCATCAATTTCGACATTTATTCCCGCACCTCTTCGAAGGTACACGAGAAGACGGCTTCCGACTTTTTCCGCAAACTCTACGATGAAGGGAAATTCATTACCAAGGAGACGGAGCAGTTCTACGATGTGCAGGAAAAGACCTTCCTGGCCGACCGTTACATCACCGGCACCTGCCCGCGTTGCGGCAACCCCGATGCCTACGGAGACCAGTGCGAGAAATGCGGCGCCACCCTGTCTCCCGAAGAGTTGATCAACCCCAAGAGCAAACTCTCCGGCGGGGAACTGATTAAGAAAAAGACTTCCCACTGGTATCTGCCTTTGGATCAGTACGAAGGCTGGCTGGGGCAATGGATTCTTTCCGAACATAAGGAGTGGCGGAGCAATGTCTATGGCCAGTGCAAGAGTTGGATTGACGGCGGATTGCAGCCCCGTGCCGTGAGCCGTGACCTCGACTGGGGCGTGCCCGTACCCGTGGAAGGGGCGGAAGGCAAGGTGCTCTATGTGTGGTTTGACGCCCCCATCGGCTATATTTCCAATACGAAGGAACTGCTTCCGAACAGTTGGAAGACCTGGTGGCAGGATGAATCCACCCGTTTGGTCCACTTTATCGGCAAGGACAACATCGTTTTCCACTGCATCGTGTTCCCGTCGATGCTCAAGGCCCACGGGGATTATATTCTGCCCGACAATGTGCCGGCCAACGAATTTCTCAATCT
>CADAFY010000272.1 GCA_902787255.1 uncultured Bacteroidia bacterium | reverse complement strand
CTGGTGATGGGCGGAGTGGGCATCGCGACCAACGCCAACAAACTCATTCCCACCTATAATTACACGCAGTACACGATGCGCGGCGGCTCGGAACTCACTTCGGACTCCGATACGCACAACAGCAAGGGTCTGGACCTGGACTATGCCACCCAATGGTCCTACGGCATTGAAGAGATGCCCAATCTGATGATTCCCAACTTCCGGGGCGGCATTTCCGAGGGACTGCCCAAGAGCAGCGAGACCTACAAATTGCTGCGTTCTGCCGGTCATCCTGAATATGCGGCGTATTTCCAGGAGTACTGGGGCCCGCAGCCATTCACCGCCGGTCCGATGTACCTGGGAGCCATCTGCTGTTTCCTCTTTATGTTGGGACTCTTCCTATTCAAAGGGAAAGAAAAATGGTGGCTGCTGGTGGCGACAATCTTGGCCTCGTTCCTGGCTTGGGGCAATCATTTTATGGCATTTACCCGCTTCTTCTTCGAATATGTCCCGATGTATTCCAAGTTCCGTTCGGTGTCGATGGCACTGACCGTCCTGCAGTTGACCGTTCCGGTGCTGGCCTTCCTCGTGCTGGACAAAATCCTGAAAGGGGAGTACACGAAAAAGGAATTTTCTACCAAGGCGTGGATTGCTTTCGGACTGACCGGCGGCTTCTGCCTGCTCTGCTGGTTGTTCCCGTCTGTCGCCGGTTCTTTCCTGACCGAAGCCGAACAAGGACAACCCGATACCCTGCTGGAGGCCTTGCAGGCCGACCGCAGCGCCTTGCTGGTGGCGGATGCCCGCCGTTCCTTCTTCTTCATCGCCCTGACCTTCGCCTTGTTGCTGTGGGTCGAATATCGTGGAGCCAAGCCCGTTTCCATGAGTGGCCCGGCTGGCCTCGGCTTCAGCCTGAAAGGCTACGGCACTCCTGCCATCATAGCCCTTTCCGTCATTTCCGTATTGGTGCTCGTCGATTTGTTCAGCGCGGGGAAACGCTATCTTTCCGCAGATGATTTTATGACCAAAAAGGCCTACAAAGGGCAGTTTGCCGAGCGCGAAGCGGACAAGTGGATTCATCAGGATACGGATCCGAGTTACCGCGTGCTGGACCTCAGCGTCAACACCTTCAACGATGCCTTCCAGTGCTACCACCACAAATGTGTCGGCGGTTACAGCCCGGTCAAACTTCAGCGCTATCAA
Source organism: uncultured Bacteroidia bacterium (assembly GCA_902787255.1). Taxonomy (GTDB): domain Bacteria; phylum Bacteroidota; class Bacteroidia; order Bacteroidales; family UBA932; genus Cryptobacteroides. The sequence continues at coordinate 842 of CADAFY010000272.1, read as the reverse complement.
GACCTGATCGACCGTTATATTTTCAAAGAAATCTCCCAGGCGGAAAAAACGCTTTCGAAGGTGGCCACCCTATCGGAATTTGAGGAGCAAATGCCCGAAATGCCCATCGTTTCTATGCTGAACGGACGCTACATCATCGTGCAAAAGGACTTGCGGGCGGCCGTTAATGAAGGGGCTTTCGGAAATGCTTGGCTGGTGCGCAGTGTCCGCGAGGCCGCGACGCCCGATGAAGAAATTGCGCTGCTCGGTCAGGTGGATTTGCACCGGCAGGCCGTGGTGGGGAAGGATTATCTTCCGCAAGTGGCGCCGGCATTCGTAACAGAGGTTGGAGGTGACGAGCCTACAGTCCCCGATTCCGGAGCTGCCGGTTCTGACTCCGACGAGGGCATTGTGCTGACCCAATACGCTCCCAACGAACTGCATTATCAATTCCGCGCCCAATCACCCGCCCTGGCCGTGTTCAGCGAGGTTTTCCACCCCATTGGCTGGAAGGCCCGCATTCAATATCATCCCGCATCCCCTGAAACGGCTGCCGCCTCTGCATTGTCTGGTGTTCCTGCCCTTCCGGTCTCGGAAGAATTGCCGTTGCTGCGGGCCAACTGGTTGCTGCGCGCCGCGCAACTCCCGGCCGGTGAAGGAGAGATTGTGATGCGTTATGAGCCAGAGGATTATGTTCTCGGCGCCAATATTTCCCGCGCCAGTTCCATCTTGCTATACCTGCTGCTTCTGCTCTCCTTGGGCCTTGCCAATTATTCTCGTAAACAATAGACCACTTTCCGAGGGAAGAGACTTCTTTTTTCCCTTTCGGTAAAAATTTTTCCTTTTTTAGTGGAGTATTTCCG
>CADAFY010000271.1 GCA_902787255.1 uncultured Bacteroidia bacterium | reverse complement strand
TGCTTCTGTCTCCGCCTCTTATACGGCCTATGCGGGGCCGGATGCCCGTTTCCCGTATGAGCCTACTCCAGGCCCCTACTGCTATTTCGCGCCCTTCCATTCCGGTCCGATTTCACCCGACCCTTCGGCCCTTCCCGAGGCCCTGGGCGATGACCTGCTGGCTTCTTCACGGGCGAGTCTGCGCAACTGTCGCGCGCTCTTGGCATTGGACGGACTGAATGAGCATCGCCTGACCGTGCTGAAGCATCAGTATTATCGCAGCATCTATCTGACCCTATCCAATATCGGCGGCGTCATTGCCGGCAAACCCGTCAGCGAGTGCCTCCAAAAGCGCACCCTCGACTTTATCTTCCGCGGGCTCGCCACCGTCCCTCCCGCCCTGCGTGACTCGCGGCTCCAGCAACAAATTCTGGACGAACTTGACGGCAACTTTCTTCCCCGTCGCATCTGTGAAAACGGCGGCGAATCCGCTCTCCGGCGCTATCGCAGCCACCTGGCCCGCCTTCAACACCGCTGGCAATCCCAACTCATCCCCGCCAACTAGTGTGATACAACAAAGGCGACCTGTTCGGGCCGCCTTTATTTGTATGTATGTCGGTAAGTTTAGCGGGTGCCGCCAGCCCACCAGACATTCTCGGTGAAGACATATTTGCCGTCGCCGAATGCAGCCTTGATGTTGGGGTTGGTCGTCGTATCGGAAGAGCCGTAGCCGCAGCGAAGCGGGAAAAGGCCTTCCGCATTCTTCGGGTTCTCCAGCACGATGTAGTTCTCGGCACCGTTGCCCTCGGCCATCAGACGGCGGACATCGTTGTATGCCTGGACGCTGCCACCGTTGGCATTTTGGAAGAACAAGTATTTCTGCACCATAATTTCAGCCAGCAAATCGGCGTCCGCAATCGGATCGAACACGGTGGTGACATAGTTGTTCACATCGCTGTCCGTCAGATAATCGCCTCCGTAGAACGGACCGTAAACGCCGTATCCGTACGCATCCTGGAATTTCTGGGCGGACTGGACCATCGCATTGACATTGTCGAAGGCTTCAGCCAAACCGTTTTTCAGGGCGGCGCGGGCTTCCGTATAGGACCCTTTGCGGGCCAGAACCTCCGCCTTCATAAACTGCAACTCGGCATAACTCAGCAGGTGGGTCGGGGAATCCACCGAGTAGAAGAAGGTGTTTTCCGCATACTCCCACTGGACTTCCTCTCCCTGACCGCAGGGAACGGGATAAAAGCCTTCTTCCGGATCAAGGGGATCCGTAATGACGGGAGACCAGTTCCAGCAGTAAAGCATATACATACGCGGGTCGTTGCGGTCTGCGAGTTTGTTGAACAGACTCTCGGAGGCGGCAATCGCCTCGCGGCTGTAACTAAGGCCGAACAGCGGGTTGATCTGGCTGTCACCGTCGTACTGGGCGATTTGCGCCTGATCGGCAGCGGATGTGAAGGACGCGTCAATATCGTTGAGAATCTGCGTATAGGCCGCGTCCTGGTCGGCTGCCTTCAGAATGGTCTCCAAGGTCAGACGGGCGCGCAGGCCGTGTGCGAATTTCAACCATTTCTCGCTGGAACCATTATAGATGAGGTCATTGGCTCCGGTACCAAGATTGGGGGAGGCGCCGTCTGCCGAGAGAGCCTCAATGGCTTCGTCCAACAGTTTCATAATGGTCTTGTAGATGTCTTCCTGCTTGTCCAAGGCCGGCGTCTTGTATTGGTCATAATTGCAGGCCTGGGAGTAAGGCGTGTCGCCGAACAGGTCCGTCAGGATAGCGGAATTGTAGGCCAGCAGGATTTTGGCAGCGGCGTTGAGGGTCGCGTTGCCGTCATCGACGGTCCCGGAACCCTTTTCAGTCTTTTCAACCACTTTCCTGGCATCTCCAATGGCCTTGTAGATACCAATCCACGTGTTGTTGAAGCAAGAAGAAGAAATCCACTCGCCCGTGCGTTGATCGGCTTTGAAGAATTGATTGTGGCAGCCGCCCCAGTGCTCGACGGCAACTCCCAGGTAGGTGTTGAAGTCACCGCCC
>CADAFY010000270.1 GCA_902787255.1 uncultured Bacteroidia bacterium | reverse complement strand
CTGGACAAAGTGGTAGCGCTTCTGGTGATAGGCCTTGTCCATGTGCTCCGTGCCCGGAAGGCGGACGGCCTTCATGTTGGCGAAAAGCACCCAGTCCAGGACGAAACAGTCGTACCAGTCGATGAAAAGCCACATGCCGTAACCGACCGCAAATGCCTGCCAGAAACCTTTGACACCCGCCAGCCATAACAAACCGACAAGTACGGCAAGGACGAACAGGATGGCCAGCCCCTTCTTGAGGAGTACCGTCGGCGAAAAGAAATCGGCGGGAACACGCTCGTGCGATTTGAAGTATTCCTCCTGGATATCCTTGGGGTAGTCGTGGATCCACCAGACCGGATTCTTGACCAGGGGAATGAGGATCATGGCCGTGAACGCGGCGGTCATGACGAGGGTTTCAATGATGATGACAGTCCAATTCATAGTCCATGCGAAGTTACGGTTATTTTCGGAAACCGCGCAAGGGCAAAGGTACCCCGAAACCGGCGCAACCGGGTTGCATCTTTCTTTTTCTTTTCGACCAATTGACTTATATTTGTCCCGATCAATCGGCCTTTATTGAAATGAAAATCAGAATCACGGCCAAGGTCTTGAAGTGATGGACGAATGCCAATAAGAGAAAGCCTGCATAACTACATTTACCAGGAGGTCATTCCCCGGTATGCCGCCTTCGACAAAGCGCACCGGGAAGACCATGCCTTGACGGTCATTGACCGCGCCCTGTCGATGGGGAGGCAGTATGACATCGACGAGGAGATGCTCCTGACGGCAGCCGCCTGTCATGACCTGGGCCTCGCTGTCGACCGGAAAACCCACCATTTGGAAAGCGGACGGATCATCCGCGAAGACAAGCGGCTTTCCGAATGGTTTTCCTCCGGGCAGATTGAGACGATCGCCCAGGCGGCGGAAGATCATCGGGCCTCGGCAAAGACGCCGCCCAGAAGCATCTATGGCCGCCTCGTCGCCGAGGCGGACCGGTTGATCGTTCCGGAAACCATCCTACGCCGGACCGTCCAATTCGGCCTTTCCAACTATCCCGAACTGGACAAAGAAGGCCATTGGACCCGCATGCTCGAGCATCTCCATGAGAAATATGCCGAAGGCGGCTATCTTCACCTGCTGATTCCGGGTTCGCCCAATGAAGCCCCCCTGAAGCGGCTGCGCGAGATGATCAAAGATGAGGCACGGCTCCGGATCCTCTTTGAATCCGTTTTCACCGAAGAATCATAAACCCAGGCAGGCCCACGGCACCTTTTCCGCCCTCGACCCCATCCTGAATTACGGGAATTAGAAAAGCGTCCGCCGCCCTTTTTCTTTTCGGCTAATTGATGTAACTTTACACCGATTAATCGGGATCACTTGCCGATTCCGAGCACCCACACAACACGATGAAACGGTACAACTCCTTCGCATTCACTTGCATTTGTCTCCTTTTGCTGTCCTGCGGCAGCCAGACCCCGAAACCATCCCCTTCCGATTTTGTCGATGGTGTATCGACAGCCCTGGAAAACGGCGGAGAGGTCGACCTGACCGCTTTTGAATGGACCCGTGAACCGGCCGCCTTTTCTATCGACGGCCAGACGCTGACGGTCACCACGGCCCCGCACACGGACCTTTGGCAGCGGACCTACTATCATTTCCGCAATGACAACGCCCCGGTATTCCAAATCCAGACGAAGGAACAGTACTTCAGCTTTGTCGTGAAAACCGATTTTACCCAGAGCCACCAGCGCTTCGACCAGTGCGGCGTCGTGATGTACCTGGACAGCGACAATTGGCTCAAGGGCTCCGTGGAATTCGAGAACGAGGCGTTCCAGCACCTGGGCAGCGTCGCCACCAACAACGGTTATTCCGACTGGGCCACGACGGCCATCCCGGCCGATGTCAAAACGATGTGGTACCGCTTCTCCAGAAGGGCCGACGACTACTGCATCGAGTGCTCGACCGACGGCGTCAACTTCAGCCAGATGCGCATCTGCCACATGTATGCGGGTGCCGATGTCATCCGCTTCGGCGTCTATGCCTGCTCCCCGGA
>CADAFY010000269.1 GCA_902787255.1 uncultured Bacteroidia bacterium | reverse complement strand
GCTCTGCCACATACCGCCCTCCAAGTAGCGCAGCCAGGTATTCTGCGGCATGAGCGTCACGCCGAGGGTATATTTGCATTTCTTATACAACAGACGGATGTTCGCCTGGACCCGGGTTGCCAGAAAACGATACTGACCATTGCTGGAAAGCAGCGGTTGATTCTCAAAATCACGCGTCCGGAAACTGCTGTGATAGTCTTCCCGCACCAGTACCTGCAAATGGACATACCGGCTGAACGGCTCATTCCAGGACGCTTGCAACTGCGCGGTTGTCGTTCCCGTATAATCATCATAATGCTGCTGACGGTAAAGTACGGAATCCGGATTCGACTTGATTTTATAGTAGTAAATGGTATTGATGGAATGATGATCCTGCCCGGCCCCCGTATAGCGCAGATGCGTATAGAGGGATACGGAACGACCCCGCTTGGACAATTGCCGATAGAGATTGAAGGAGAGGTCGGCTACCAGATTGGACAATTTGTTGGTCGAAGAAGCGAGCGAATGGTTGATGTGAGAGTTGTCAAGGGCATAGGCATTGCCGTCTGAAGCCGACGCATTATCCTGATATTGAAAGGACAACTGAGGCTTGAGCACCATACGCCATTGAGAATCGGGCCGCCACTCAAAATCTCCGTCGGCAGAAACCTTATTGGGTCGCGTAAGGCTCATTCCGTCCGTTTCCGAAAAATAATTGCCTGTCGCCAACAGGGTCTCGGAACGATTGAAATAGCGGGCATCCGCATTGTTGCCGTCATAATGGGCATTGGCCCCCCACTTGAACCCTTTCTTTTCTCCCGAAAAACTGACACCGGCTTCCCTGTCGTGCCGCTTGCCCTGGTTGCCACAGCCCACCACATAGCGGGCCGTCGTCGCCGACAAGGCGCGGTCTCCGATATTATCCGCACTGGCTATAATCGTCGTATGCGTATTCTTCGTAATCTTGCCGGCATTCATTTTGGCCTGATACTTGACATACGGGTCGAAGGTCGCTCCTCCCCCGGCGTTGGCCGTTATGCGCCAGTTGCCCATCTTGTCCCTGCGCACGCTCAAATCCAATACGGGCTCCGATTCCCCGTCATCCACGCCGGAAAGCCGCGACATCTCGCTCGGAATCTCGTAAGTCTTGATATTTTCTATCATCTCTGCGGGAATGTTTTTCAACCCCGCTTTCACATTCTCTCCGAAGAATTGTTTCCCGTTGAGGTACAGACGCCTGACCGGTTTTCCGTGCACCGTCACATTCCCCTTTTCATCCACCTGCATCCCCGGAATTTTCTTGACCAACTGGTCCACCATCGCCCCCTCGTCCACCCGGTAGGCCGCCGCATTGTAGATGACCGTATCTTCCTTGACCACCACGGCCTGGGCTTTGGCCGTCACCGTGGCGCTTTCCAAATAAACATTGTCCGGCATCAAACGAATCGTCCCCATCGGCAATTCTTTGGCAGAAACAGGAATGTGGATATTTCTGCACTGGGATTCCAGTCCGATGAAAGAGGCTTTCAAGATATAATCTCCCGGGCGAGCCTGAATGCGGAAAAAGCCATCGGCGCGCGTCACCACCCCTTCGACCATCGCACTGTCTTTGGGAGAGAGCAGTTGTACGGCGGCCTGAATCGTTGTCGGACCGTCGTTAACCTTTCTGGCTTTTTTAAGGATTGCTTCAGCGTTTTTCGCCACAGTCTTCGGATAGGCGAAATCCGGCTCTGAAAGCTGTGATTTCTCTTCTTTTGATAAATCAGTCATTTTATTTGCGGGATAAAGGGATTGTGGTAATACAAACGCTATAGCCAGCAAAAAAAATGCCAAAAGTTTACGTTTTGATTTCATATTGAGGGGGTGTTAAAATTATCGGTTAATTGCGGGCATGGATATATGAAGAAAAAAACGTGACGTACCCTGCGGTTGCGCCACGTTGTCTGTCAGGTCGTTTTCATTTAGCCTTGCCCTTATCGCCCAAATGCTTGTTGTGTTGGCGGTTGAGCATCCTAATGAATTTCTTCTCAGCAACTTGGAGCTTATAGAGCTGACGGCTGCTGATTACTGTCTTCATTTTGTCGAGATAACGCTTTTG
>CADAFY010000268.1 GCA_902787255.1 uncultured Bacteroidia bacterium | reverse complement strand
TTAATATGAATAACAAATACAAACTCGTCTGTACAAAATGCGGGGAAGTCATCCCCGACTTCGCCACTTGGTTTAAGATGAATCAGGAGTGTTCCTGCGGCTGCAAACGCGCCGATGTCGTGTATAGCGCCGATTATCATAAAATCACGGAGCTCACCAAGCCCGAGCACAAACCGGCCAACTTCTACCATTATTTCGACTTCCTGCCGGTGATGGACCCGAAAAACATCGTCTCCTTCGGCGAGGGGGCCATCCCGATTGAGGAGTGGGATTTCTTGGAAAAATTGGCGAAAGAGAAATACGGCATCGACTGCCAAGTGATGGTCTATCGCAACGACCTGAACGGCGGCAGCAACACCTTCAAGGACATTGCCGCCTCGCTGGCCGCCTCGCTTTTCAAGGAGAACGGCGTCAAGGAGTTCTGCGTGGCCTCCACCGGCAACACCGCCACCGCATACGCCCGCTATTTGGCCGAAGCCGGCATCAAGTTCACGGTCTTTATGCCCTCCGACGCTTGTGAAGACACCGTGAAGGCCATCAAATCCTACGGCCAGACGGTAGTGGTGTGCGACGGCAACTACGGCTTCGCCAAGAAAGAGGCCAACGACTTCCACGAGAAGAACCACGTGCTCATCTCCACCGGCAACATCGATCCCATCCGCGTGGAGGCCAAAAAGACGATGGTGTTCGAGTACCTGCGCCAGCTGGGCAAGATGCCCGATGTGTATGTGCAGGCCGTGGCGGGCGGCACAGGCCCCATCGCCCTCGACAAGGGTATCCGCGATTTGCAGACCACCTTCCCGGAGACCAAGTTGCCCCGTATGCTGCTCATCCAGCAGGACACCTGCGACCCGATGGTGCAGGCCTGGAACAAGGCCGTCAAGGCCGGTTTTCCGGAAGGTTACGAGAAGGACTACCCCATCATCGCTGATCCCAAGACCTTTGTATCCATCCTCACGGCCGGCAACCCGGGAATGTACCCCATCGTGGCGCCCATCGTGCGCAAGAGCGGCGGCACCTTCCTGCAGGTGAAAGAGAGCGAGCTGGCACGCTACGGCAAGATTGTCAAGGACGAGCGCGGCATCTACCTCGGACCCGCCTCCATCGTCTGCTTCGCCGGTTTCTACAAAGCCCTGGAAGAGGGACAGATCCGCAACGGCGAAACCGTCCTCCTCAACACGGGCGAGGGCGCTGCCAGAGCCAGTTTCTTCAAAAAGATGATTGACGAGGCATAAGGACAAATGACTACGGAACATAAATCCGCTGAAATTCACGGCGCATTCAAGGTGCTGTTGTGGTTTCTCGGCGCCACGGCTGTGCTGTATGTTCCGCATTCCTCCTTTTTTCTCCTTTTCTTTGCCAGCGAGCTCCCTGGTTCCTGGCTGTTTTTGAGTGCTGCACTTTTTTCCTGCCTACTACCTCCCGTCATCGCGTTGATGGCGTTTCTTTCGTTGCGCCGCAGACGCGGCAACACCATTTTCCTTCTGCACATATACATCATATTGATGACCGTTGGCCCAGCATTGCTGACATCAACGGTCTATCCTATATGGAAGGTAATTATCTGTCTTCTTGTTTGGGCACTTTGTATGTTGTATATCACCTATTCCAAGCAAGTTAAGCTTACTTTTCCACTGAAGGAGCGTAAGGTGCCCATCTGGTTGATATTCCTATTATATGGATTGCTATTTCTTTACACGCTTTTCTGCCACCGTGTCATAACGTGCATTTCGGAGGGCCAACCGTTCCCGGAAATCTTTTATGACGAATTTGATATTGCCATAGATCCGAGTACGCTTGGAGCGGATGAACTCACAGACGGACTGATTCGAGTCAAGAAACCGGCCGGACTGAAATGCGGTTATGAGGATACAGGAGACGACCTTTTCATCATAATTTTCAATGATGACTGCGAATATTATATCAAGTCCGATGTTGGAAACAGCGGAGCGAATATTATCAGTGAGGAACCTTTTGAGGAATTGGTTGACAGGAAATATGCTCAATTCCCGAAGGAGCTGATGTCGAACGGCAGTTTCGGAATAGAGGGAGAACCGAATATCGAGGCATCCCGCAAATGCTGGATTTACCATACAAAGCCGTATAT
>CADAFY010000267.1 GCA_902787255.1 uncultured Bacteroidia bacterium | reverse complement strand
CTGGCCCGGATGCTGCCTTTTGCGTGGACGGCGGATTTTTGGAAGTCGGTGTTTGTCAACTGGCAGTTCGCCGCCTGCGGCATCTGCTACGGGGCCGGCAGTCTGTTGTGGTTCTATATCCTGAAACATTACCCCTTCAGTATGGCCTATCCGATGGTGTCCCTGAGTTATGTGTTTGGTATGATTGCCGCCATTGTCTTTTTTCACGAACCAGTCAGTCTCGTCAAATGGCTGGGTGTTCTGCTGATTATGGCGGGTTGTTATTTTATCGCAAAATGAGAAAGAAAGGGGTGCTCATAGGGGTTTTGCTGCTCTTTTCGGGGTTCTTGACGGGCCTCCGGGGTCAGTCGCCGGAACAGGCCAGACAAGAACTTCTGGACTTCAGCGCCCGAATCGTTTCCATCGAATGCGATTTTGTCCAAAGCAAGGAATCTTCCCTGCTGGCGGCCCCGGCCGTCTCAACGGGACACCTGACTTATCGCAAGCCCGATTATCTGGAGTGGGATTATGCAACCCCGGCTCCGATGACTTTCATCGCGGACGGAGACCAGGTCCGTATCGTGCGCAGCGGGCAGACGGAGACGCTAGTCGGCAACGCGGGCCGGATGATGAAGGAAATGTCACGGATGATTATCGGCAATATGGACGGGAGCGTGCTGACCAACGAAAAATTCTTCAAGACGGAATACGCCCAAGAAGGCGACCATCTGGTCGTGACCCTGTATCCCCAAAAGCCCCATCTCCGGAAGATGTGGTCGAAACTCGTGCTGTATTACGAGCGGCAGACGATGGCTGCCACCCGCTTCGAAATGGTCGAAGCGGCCGGAGACTTGATGGTGATCACCTTTACGAATGTGCAATATGGTTTTTAAGGACAATTTTTATAGGATAGATGCGAAAGAGCGCACGGACGCAGGGGTGTTCTATACCCTTCATTTCAATGCGGACCACCTTATCTACAAAGCACATTTTCCGGGAGAACCGATTACCCCCGGAGTTTGCATCCTTCAAGTGGGGCTCGACCTGCTGGCCGATGCCGTAGAGCACGAATTGGAGGTGGTCAATGTGAAGAATGTAAAATTTCTGAGCGTGCTTCGCCCGGAGATGGGCGCCGTTTCGGTTTCCGTGCAGAAAATAGAAATCATCGACGGTCTCGTCAAGGCGCAACTCTCGTTCCAAACCGCTGAAACCCCCATCGCCAAACTGTCATTGCAATGCCGGATGCTTGTCAAATAGGCCTTCGCAATCGGGGCATCTGTGTCATCATCCCGACGTACAACAACGCCGGGACGATTGTCGATGTGGTGACGCGGACCCAGGCCTATTGTGCGGATGTCTTCGTCGTGCTCGACGGATGTACCGACGACACTCTTTCCCGGCTCGAAGCGATGCCGCAGAAACCTCGGTGCATCGTATTGGAGAAAAATGCCGGCAAAGGAAGCGCGCTGAAAGCCGGATTCCGCCACGCGAAGGAAGCGGGTTTCGCCTATGCCATTACGCTGGACGGGGACGGTCAGCATTATCCGGAAGACATCCCTCTTTTCCTGGAAGCCAACCGCCGGCATCCCGGCGCCCTGATTATTGGCAAGCGGCAAGGGCTGGAAAAGGCAGTCCGCAGCAAAGGCAGCAAATTTGCCAATGCCTTCAGCAATTTTTGGTTTTTTGTCCAGACCTGGATTCCCTTGGCCGATACGCAGACGGGCTATCGTCTGTATCCGCTCCACCGGCTGCCCTGTTTGCCGCTGATGCCTTCCCGCTATGAAGCGGAACTGGCCTTGCTGGTCTTTTCGGCGTGGCGGGGCGTTCCCCTCGTCAATCAGGAGGTGCGTGTCTATTATCCTTCGGCGGAAGAGCGTGTCTCACATTTCCGCCCTTTGCGAGATTTCGGGCGTATTTCGGTATTGAATGTAATTTTGTGTACGCTGGCGCTGGTCTATGGCTGGCCCGTCACGATTTTGCGCGGATTGTTCAGTTTCCTCAAGACCTGGGTCATCCTGCTTTCCTATCTGTTGGCGATGGCCTTGGTGGTGATGCCTTGCGTCTTCCTCTATCTGAAATGCGGCGGGCTCAGCGAGAAAAAGAAAGATACGCTGCATCGGTGGATTTATC
>CADAFY010000266.1 GCA_902787255.1 uncultured Bacteroidia bacterium | reverse complement strand
GCATCGGCCACCATCTGGTCATGGTCGAAGATGAGGTGCGGAATCTCGGGAAGCCTGACCCAGAAGGCGTTATGGGCCCTTACGAGCTCCCGGTCGTACCTTTTGATGTCCACAAGGGCGTAGTACGCGGTGGAGAGCACGCGCTCCCCGGGGTCGCGCCCCACCTCGCCGTACGTATGGACCTGTCTCATATACAGATCGTCCAACCCCGTGAGGTCCGCCACCACCCGCCGCGCCGCGTCATCCAGGCTCTCGCCATCTTCCACGAATCCGCCCGCGAGGGACCAGTCTCCCTTGGACGGCTCGAAGTTACGCTGCAACAGCAGCAGACTCAGCTCACCCTCCTCGAACCCGAAGATGATGCAGTCCACAGCCGCGTGAAACTTGGGATGTACGCTATAATACGCTTTCGGCGCCATTGGCTTTAGCAAGTGTTCAAACTACACTTACAAAGATAAAAAACAAAAAGTGTAATTACAACACTTTTTAAAATATATTTTTAATGTACTCGCCCCGTCATTCCGGGCTTGACTTTCCGTCATTCCGGGCTTGACCCGGAATCTCTCTTCCTCATGAGCGAAAACGCCTGATTTTGCTCATGAAATGATAGACATAACAAAATAAATGTGTGAAACGGCACCATTTCACACATTTATTCGCTTTTTTGGCCGGAAAATGTGTAAAACAGGATGTTTCGCACATTTTCCCCTCAAGATTCAGCTTCTTTTCGCTTAGAGCGAGAAGAGCTCGTTGACGGTCTTGCCGAAGTAGGCGGACATTTTGAGGGCAAGTTCCGTTGAGGGGATGAACTTGTCGTTTTCGATGGCGTAGATGGTCTGGCGGGTTACGCCAATGGCATCGGCCAACTCTTGCTGGGAAATGCGGAGGATGGCGCGCTCCACGCGGATGTTATTCTTCATGGCTGGCCTCCTTTCTATACTTATAAAGACGGTAACGGAAGATGACGATGTACACGAAGAACGCGAAGATGATACTGTTGAACAGCTGGTAGAAAGAGAAGAAGACACCCATGTTTTGGACGCGGAAGGCCACCAGGGTATCGACAATGACGGCCGAAAGAATCATCAGGACAAAGCATACGAACGCCGTCAGGGCGACGGAACGAAGGCGGAGCGAATGGATGAACTCATCCTCTTGCTTCTCTTCAGACAGCCCCACGAACAAGGCGGAGAACGCAGCGACCAGATAGATGATCAACGTCCCGAAACGACTGTACTTCTGCGGAATCAGTTCGGCTCCATTGAAAATCCATAAGAAGATCCCGAGCAGGATGGGGCAGGCAATCAGCAGCGCCCAGCCGATGCGCTGGAACGAATGTGGAAGAAGGTAACGATTGTGGTTCATAATCAATGTTTGTAAAGTCTGCTACTACAAATGTAAAGTATAAATTACATAAATCAAAATATAATTTGCAAAAGTTTTGGGACGGGAGTGAAAAAGAGGGGACGGTGGTGTGACGGCGGAATTCGGCTTTCAGCTATTAGCGAGCGGGAGGGAAGGGGCGTGCCCGCAGGGATGACGGCGTCTGTTTGAGCGCTAGTTAGGCCCGCTCGCGGGACTAACTGAGCGAGTTCGCCGTCAAGGCCGTTTCCGACCTCTGGCGAGCCGCTGAAAGACGCATGGAGCCGGCGCATCACCTTCCGCTCACACCGACGGCCTGATATCTTTCCAGAAGGAATAATTCTTGCAAAGGTTGGGGACATGGCGAAAATCTGGCGGAATATCGGGCTGGTGTGGATGTATGGGAAGTGGATCATCCTGGCCGGGGGACTGTTCAACCTAACGTGTACAGCTTTCCAGGCGGAAGCGTTTTCTTATACCGGGCTGGTGGCAGCTTTCATCTTGAAAACGCTGTTCACGGCTGTCGTACTCTACTTGCACCGGAAGTTCTCGGACCGGGACGCCATCTTTTTCTATATCAATCTGGGTTTGAGCCGGAAGCGTTTGATGGCGGCGACGCTGTCCATCGACTTCGGGTTTCTGTTGCTCCTGGAAATGCTGATTGTCCTATGCCGATGACGCACGAATTGATCGTCGACAGCGTCGCGGTCTGCTTCGGAGAGAAGACGGTCGTGAGCGGCGGGTACGTAA
>CADAFY010000265.1 GCA_902787255.1 uncultured Bacteroidia bacterium | reverse complement strand
CTTCTCCCAGGTCACCTGCGTGTTCTCCAAGGAGGTGATGATGGCGCCGGAACGGTTGGCATTGGCGTAGGCCAGGCTATAGAGCGATTGCCAGGCATAATAGGAGCCCAGGTTGTCATTACCCTGCACACCGTAACTGGCCTTGAGGGTCAGGTTGTTGAGCCAGCGGGCATCCTTCATGAAAGCCTCCTGGGAAATGCGCCAGGAAGCACCGACCGACCAGAACGCACCCCATCTGTGATTTTTTTCAAAGCGGGACGAGCCATCCATACGGAAACTGGCATTGAAATAATAGCGGTCTGCATAACTATAGTTGGCCCGAACCAGCCAGGAATCGATATAATAGCGTTCGGAAGCGGAATTGGCGTCGGCCACGGTGGCTGCGAGCGCCAGTTCATCAAAGTCATCGAAGGGGAAACCGGTGCGTTCGGCCAGGATATAATTGGCGCGGTAGCCATAGAATTCGTGACCAAGCATCGCATCGAAATGATGCCCGCCTTCGAAATCGTTTTTATAATTCAGCAGTTGGTTCCAGGTGTAACTCAAGGTCTTAATCGACTCCTTGGTGAGACGGCCCGTTCCCGCCGCATTGCCTGACACCCGGTTGTAACGGGTATCTTCCGTAGTGTTGATATTGTCGACACCGATGTGGGTGGTCAGGTCGAAACCTGCCCATTCAAAGCCCAAATAAGCGCGCAGGCTGGTGTTGTCGGAGACTGTGGAATAGCCGTCCTCGAAAAGTGTGGCGACAGAGTTGCGGTTGTTCTGGGCGCCGGCGGGACGGGAAGAACCATAGTCGAACACCCGCTGTCCGTTTTCCAAGCAGTCGCTGCCGTCCGCATTCTTTTTGTACAAAGGATAGATGGGGCCCATCATCATCGCGGAATACCACACATTGGTATTGTTGGCACCTTCCGCTCCCAAAAAAGAACTGGAAGAATGGGCATAATTGACATTGGCCCCCATCTTGAACCAGTCCCGGGGCTTGAAATCCCCGCCAGCCCGGACGGTATAACGACGGAAACCCGTTGTCTTGAGCGTGCCCTGGTCGTCCAGAAAGCTCAGAGAGGCCATATATTTGGCACGGGCGTTTCCGCCGTTGATGCCGGCCTGGTATTCCTGCCGAACCGGAAATGCGGCTGTCGCCGCTTTCAGCCAGTTCTCATCCCATTTCTGACGGGCTTGCGGGACAATGTTCCCTTGAGCGTCATACAAGAAGGCGACCGGAACATCAAAGATGTTGTATTGCTCATCCTGTCCCAGGAAGGTGGAAGAGACACGACCGGCGACCAAGGGAAGGGCATCCTCAGGACGATAGCCTTCGGAATAGACCATATCGTTATAAGCCGCCCGCCAGATATGCTCCATGTATTGCCGGGCATCCATCGTCTCGTAGGAAGGAATAGCCCGGGAATTGAAACCGGCTTTGGCGCTGAAACTGACGGTCATCCCTTCTTCTCCCCCGCTGCGGGTAGTGATGATGATTACGCCATTGGCTCCGCGCGCACCATACAAGGCCCCGGCGGATGCATCCTTGAGCACAGAAATGCTCTCGATGTCGGCGCTGGACAGGGCATTCAATTCCCCGTCGAAAGGGACACCGTCTACCACGATAAGCGGCGCATTGGAGGCATTGATGGAACCGAAACCCCGGATGCGAAGTTCAGCCCCGCTGCCCGGCTGCCCGCTACCGGAACTGGTCATCACTCCGGATACCTGCCCGTCGAGCATTTTGGTAACATTGGAGGCCGGACGGTCTTTGATTTTGTCGGCCCGTATCATCTCGGCAGAGCCGGTGAAAGACTCTTTGGCGGAAGTTCCATAGGCCACGACAAGCACATCTTCGAGCACCTTCGCATCCTCGCTCATCCGTATTTCCAAAGTCTTCTCTCGTCCTACAGTACGCGTCTCCGTTTTCATCCCCAGGAAAGAGAAGGTCAACACGGTCCCCTCATCCGCCTCAATGACAAAACGGCCTTCTCCGTCGGTAATGACGGAGCGGCCGGATTTTTCGTCAAGGACGGCGACCCCGGTAAGCGGGTCGCCGTCGCTGGCTTGTTTTACGACGCCCTTCACGCTTTTCGTCTGCGCTCCCAGCAGGAACGGGAGGAATAGCAG
>CADAFY010000264.1 GCA_902787255.1 uncultured Bacteroidia bacterium | reverse complement strand
TCCGAGTGGAGCGGACCGGCGACTTTCGTGACCGTTGCCAACGCCAACCAGTGGGGGAATATGGCGCGGATTGCTCCGATGGCTTCTTTGCGCGACGGCTTGCTGGATGTGGTGGTCGTTCATCCTTTTTCCGCCCTGGAAATCCCGGACTTGGCGACCCGCCTGATGGTGGGCAAGGCGCATACGAGCCGTCGTTTCCTGCGTTTCGCTGCTTCTAAGGTACATATTACCCGGACGAAGCCAGGTGCTGCCCATTGTGACGGGGATGCCTTCGAGGCCGGGACTGAGTTTGATCTGGAGGTGATGCCCGGCGCGTTGCAGGTGATGGTCCCCCGTACGAAAGGCGAAAATATTTGACGTTATTTATGTTATTTATAAGTATAGTAAACGATGAAAAAATTTTTATTCTTGATGCTGTCGCTTTGGGCCTTGACCGCTTGTCAGGGGAACCGGAAGGAGGTACGCGTGCTCTATTGGAATATCCAGGACGGTATGTGGGCGGACCAGGGAAATGATTATGTCAATTTTGTGGACTTTGTCAAGTCCGTGGATCCGGATATCTGCGTCTGGTGTGAAGCGGAGTCCCGCTACCGCACGGATGTCCACGAGAAGATGACCGAGCGAGAAGAGTTCTACCTGCCGTACAACTGGGACATCCTGGCGCGGCGATATGGTCACGAATATGCGGTTCTCTCCGGGAAAAGAGATGGTTTCCCGCAGGTGATTACCTCCAAATTTCCCATCCGCCTCGTCAAGCGTATGGTCGGAGAAGGGGATATTCAGGTGGTGCACGGCGCCGGTCTGGCGACGATTCCCTTGGGGAGAGACAGTCTGCACATCGTGACGGTCCATACTTATCCTTTTGCTTATGAATATGGTTTGAAAGACCCCGAATTGCAGAAAGAAAGCAAGAAGCGGGGGGACGGAGACCGTTTCAGGGCAAAGGAAGTCCGGTATATCGTCGACCATACCCTGGGTGAGAATCCTGAAAACGAGAAAGGCTTGTGGATGATGTTGGGCGATTTCAATGCGATTGCCCGTTCGGACAACGGGCATTACGGTCGTCCGGAGGATGATACGGCCTTCCTGACCCACGACTATGTGGCTGCAGAAACGGTGTATCAGGATGCTGTGGGACTCAAATATCCTGGTGAATTCCAATCGACGACTTTGTCAGGCCGCCGTATTGATTTTGTCTATTGCACTCCTTCTCTCTATGAGAAAATCCGTGACATCCGTGTCCTTAGGGAAGGGTATCCCAAGAATCACAGGGATTCTATCGCAAAGCCGCTCTGCCGGCCTTCCGACCATCTCCCGATTTTGATTGATTTCGCGTTCTAGACGCGGTTAAGAAGCCGTTTCTTAGTCCTCCCAGTGAGCCATCGCCTCTTCGATGATGGGAATCATAAAAGGCTCGAAACCGGCCATACAGCCGAGGTAAACCATATGCAGGATGCAGTAGCGTCTGGCTTCTTCTTCCTTGGCGGCGAGGACGGCGGGGTCGGTCGTGTCGAAATACACCCGGCAGAAAATGTCCCAGATTTGACGCATCTGCACTTTGTTCATATGGAAGAGGTGTATCATAATTTTCTCGTCAGACACATTGGACAGGAAATAGAACATCGCCAAGTCCATCATCGGATAGCCGTACGCGAAATCGGAGAGGTCAATCCACAGGTATTCTTTGCCGTTGGTGATGACATTGCTGGGCTGTAAGTCTCCGTGCAGGCAGGTGGTGGCGGCGGGAATCTTGTCGATGAAGGCCAGGATTTTGCGGCGGGTGTCGTCGGAGATGGCCTTGGAGGGGGCGATGAAACTGCGGTAGAACTCGCGGCGGTCGCTGAACACGGCCGTGTCGCAGGGAGTCGCGTGCAATTCTTTGCACATCTTCGCAAAGTGGACGGTGACTTCCTCCATCCGTTCCGGCTCTTCGGAAATGATGCGGGAGAGGGAGCGTTTGCCGGCGATGCGTTCAAAATCCAAGGCCCATTTCTCGCCGTCGCTGTAAATCGTGCCGACCAGCGGGGTAGGAATGCCGAATACCATCACGGCGCGGGCGACCGCCTTTTCCCGGGTGACCATTTCCAGCGAGCCGTGCTTGCCATAGACTTTAATCATT
>CADAFY010000263.1 GCA_902787255.1 uncultured Bacteroidia bacterium | reverse complement strand
TTTAATTTTTCATAAGCCCCATTTTCTTCAAAATCTATTTGCCCATGCATTATTCTTACCAGTTTGTACCCATTCCTTGCTGCCTCAATATCTCTTGTACTGTCATAATAAGCCCTGATCTCATCGCGGTCTTGAGGCTGATTGTCCCTTGCTTGAATAGCACTGCAGGCATCAATCCACAAATTCTTGTCAAAATACAGGCAAACATCAGGATAGTAAAGCAGTGAAAGCCTCCTTGCTTCCGAAAAATGCTGTCTTTCATCGTACTCAATTATTAACTTTTTGCCCTCACAGACAAAGTCACAGCGCAGAGAAATATTCTTTTTTGCAAAATTTTTATTTCCGCGATATGCCGATAAAGCATTGTATATAGCAACATATGTATCATCAAGTTCGGAAGGGGTCTTCATCCAAGGAAATGTTTTCTCACATACTATATCTCCGCCACAAAGACAGTTCAAAAGAAGTTGAAGGGCGTTTTTCTGTTCAATTACTCCCTTCGCAGGAATAGTTATTCTCTCAATACTTGCAGATTTATCCTCGATCTTTTTTGCCGGAATTAATTTGGTATTATTATCAAGTTTATGTTTCGCCTTATTTGTCATCTTGTGATTAACACTCTTGACCGGATGAGTATCTACATTTATATTGGTATACTGAGTCTCAAAGTTGAGCCTATCAAAAAAACGTACAGTTTCCTGCCCTCCGGCATAATCATTTTTACTTATCGCTATTCCAAAATGCACCTGATAAGCCATACCCCTGATATGTTTTGCAGGATATTTTTTGCCGTTATACACAAGGAATGTAGAACGAGGTTCTGGATACTCCGGAAAACCGCGGGGAGATTATTTGTAGGGAGGATGGAGTGGTCCACGTTGAGCTCTTTGACAAGAACGCAAGGTTTCGGTTGAACAACCCAAACCCCGTACAAACAAAAAGAAAAGCCTCAACCACCACCCATGAGACCTTCACCACCGAGAACGGCAGATTCGCCCGTTCCAAGAAGGTATCCTCGACCCTTTTCAAGACCCGCGTGGCCTTGAGAGAAAGGCTCTCGGCGCAAAGTTCATGTTAGATTACGGACATTGCGCGTAACCCTACAGCATGCTGCCGGCCCGCTGCGAAAGCGAGCCGGCAGCTTTGCGTTTATCCGGGAACTACATTCTTTGCAGGCACCAGGCGAACGCTCGGGCAAGCCGACCAGCGTTGTCCGCGAAGTGATTCCCCTCCTCCCAAACCAAAGTACAACGCTCCTCCCCCAACTGCTCCCGCAGCAATTCGTACTGCGCGCGGAGGCAATCTCCGACGCGGGCAATAGCCTGATTCTTAACATGCTCCTCGCGCTCGCCCAAACTCAGATAAACCGCCGAAGCCTGCGGGACATTCTTCTTCGCATAGGGAATCCAGTCCTTGATCCAGACCGAGGGCGAGGCGGCGGCGAGGGCGCGGAAGCGGTCAGTCCGGGCCGAGGCCCAGAGGGCGAAGAGGGCGCCGAGGGAGTAGCCGCCGAGCACTATCGGCCGGGACCCATACCGCTGTTCCAGCCACGGGACCAGCTCCTGCAGGATGTACTCCAAGGTTTCCTGTCCATGCTTCCCTGCCTCTTCATCCCGGGAGATGTTCCGATCGGCCCAGGGCATTAATTCGACTATCCAGTCCTCCAGTTCGACGGTGACCAGCAGGAACGGGACCGTCGTCAAAGCCGCAAGCTTCGTCGCTTCTTCCTCCAAGGTCGGCGTTTCATGCCGGGCCGATGGCTGGATGAGGAAACACACCGGTTTATCCGACCCGAAAAGGCGGCATTTGCGACCCGATATGAGGATTTCCGTCATTTCAGAGATAGTCCTTCGTTACGGAATCGGGGCAGTCCAGGACGCCCTTCGGCACTCCCGCGTAGAGCACGCGGCCGCCGTCCTCGCCGGCGCCGGGACCGAGTTCGATGAGCCAGTCGGCGCTGCGGATGACGTCCAGATTGTGCTCGATGAGCCAGACCGTGTTGCCGCGGTCCACCAGGGCGTCGAACAGGCGGATGATATGACGGATGTCTTGCGTATGGAGCCCGTCCGTGGGTTCGTCGATAATGAAGATTTTCCCCTCCACACCCAGGTAGGAAGCCAGTTTCAG
>CADAFY010000262.1 GCA_902787255.1 uncultured Bacteroidia bacterium | reverse complement strand
TTTCCTTTTAAGTTATTCGTGAGTTTCCCGCTTGCATCCCGCTCTTTATAGGTGATAACTTGCGCGGGCCAGTCCAGATCAGCCGCATTGTAGATAGGATAATAAACATCCTTCCCATTCAGCTTTGTAAACCGCCATCCGACTATACCTTCCGGGACATCCTCTTCCACATCTGGCAGGGCACCCACACCCCGGGCATAAAGCCACTCCTCCCTAAGCGGCATATTCAATGGCAAACCGCTTGCATCGGCAAAAAAACGAATGCAGAAGAAGGCACTCTTCTTGTCCTCGTTGAGGAAATTCCGCTCCTTGTAGACATCGGCCGACGGCGCCACTTTGTTGTTGTAAAGGGCCACCTGCGCTTTGGTCAGTCGCTGGCTGATCCAGAATCCCTTCACCTCCCTGGTTACTTTGGGCAGAGGCGGATTTTCGGGCTTTCCTTTCGTATCAATCCAGTACTGCTGCTTTACCGTGTCCCAAGAGAGTGTCCGGTAGCCCGTGTGTGCAGGCACGGTGACTGAGCCGCTTTCGACCCAGGTGAGTTCAAAGGGCACACCGTCAATGTACAAGGTAATTTTCTGTCCGGTTGTCTGGGCCGCAACGCTCAGCCCGAGCGAGAGTGAGAGAATGAGTATGAGCAGGCGTTTCATATTACTTGACTTTTATCATGACTTAAATCCGATACTCCATCAGATCCGCCGCCTGGTCCTTGATCAGGTCAGCGGAAGCCGTCCCGGAGACGAACTCCGTGAGCGGACGGCCATTCGTATCGGTAAGGATGCTGATCTGCTTGCCGTGGGCGTCGGTTGTATAACCGCGGTAGAAGGCGCGGTGCTTCTGCCCGTCGTAGAAATGGTCGAGTTCCACCTTGTCAAAGCCTGCCGGCAGAATGGGATACCCATCCACGTCGTAGACGCCCTGCTTACCTTCGCTCTCCACCTTGATGCCGTAGGATCCGAAGGACTTGGTGTCCACTTTGTCGAAGCTGCACGGAATGATGCTGCGTCCGGTCTCGTCCACGATGCCCTTGAGCGACGCCCCGCTATCCGTCTTGACGCTCGCCTGATAATAGGCCACGTTGTCGACAGTATAATTGATACTGGAAAGATCGTCGAAGACCGGCGGGAGGATGCGCTCCCCCTTTCCGTTGAGGAGACCGACCTTACCGCCCTGCTCCTGGTACATAATCTTCTGACCGGTACCGTCCTCGAAGAAGTTGACCCGAGAGTAGGTCTTGCCGTCCGAAACATAGTTGCCGTCCGCATCCGGGTGGAACATCTGCCAGGCCTCCTGCCCGTCCGGGGCGGTCTTTCCGAGGGCGATCACCATATTGGAGGGACTGTCCGGATAGCAGAATGCGCGGTATTTGTCGTAGTCGAGCGCCTCGACCACCTTCCCGGTGACGGGGTCGACGATGCCGGTCTTGCCGTCACGGGTGACCGTGGCGCCGTGCAGGCCGACGATCTTGATCCCTTCGGAGACGGGCTTGTAAACCCATTTCTTCCCGGCGGCGTCCTTGATGCCATACTTGGGATTGCCCTTCTGGTCGTATTTGGCATAAACCGAATAATCCCCTGCCGCACCGCTTTCGACCTGCAGGGTCTTCCCGGCATTGATGGGTTTGACGTCCTTGAGCTTATAATTGCTGGTCCGGGTGTATTTGGTGGCGTTGGAACGGGAGGAAGCACCCTGCGCCTTGAGGGCCTGCTTACGCGCCCGGTTTTCCCGGGCCTTTTCGATAAGCGAATCAATCCAGTTGAACAGGCCGTCAGCGAGCACAGACCCAAGTTCGTAGTACGAGGATGTGTAACTGCTGGAACTGTAGCTGGAACTGGACGAACTGCTGCTGTACGAATCGGAATCGCGTTCCACCAGCATAGGCGGACCGGGATCCGGAACACTAAAGCTGCTGATCGACCGTCCGGCCATGGACTCCAGCTGCCGGAGCGCGCTCTGGCCCTGCGCGGCAAAGGCTGAGAGCATCAAAACAAGAAGTATGGATATCTTTTTCATAATGACTTACTATCTAGGTACGAATTTTCCGAATTCCCTGCCTTCAGGGGTCTTCAAATAGATGTCTTTGTATTGGATCTCCCGGTCCTCATCGAGATACGGGGTAGCTAAAAACACC
>CADAFY010000261.1 GCA_902787255.1 uncultured Bacteroidia bacterium | reverse complement strand
AAGCATACAAGCGCCATCTGCACGTAACGACGGTTGTTCGTATGGCCGTTGAAATCAAGGTCGATGAGGTTGATGGTGTGCGAGAGGGTATCCGCAGGGTCCTCGCAGAATTTCATGACGGCACGCTTACGGTGCGGCCCGGCGGCCAGTTCACTCACCAGCTCGCTCTCCGGAATCACGCCCCCACAGGGGACCAGCTTCCGCTCCGACATGGAAATGAGAGACCAGCAGCTGTTCCCGCGTGCAGTCACCTTCCCGGAATGCACTTCACGGGCCATGAAATCGAACCATACCCGGAGGGCAGACATTTCGCTCACCCAAACAGTTAACTCCACATCCTCCGACCACATGGTGGGCGGCTCAGGGAGTTCAAGGTTGATTTCGGAGATGACCCAGGTCCGGTCCTCCTTCTGGACATCAAAAGCGGCCAGGTTGAGCGTGGTCAGATACCGTGCTATCGTGCTTTCATGGAAAGTCAACAGACCGTCAATGGTAAGCCGGTACTGTGCAGTAATCTGCGCGGCCGTTATGGGATAAATGGTGGAGTATTTCATTGTTAATTTAAATGCAAACATTAGATTTTCAGCGTAGTTCTCTGCATCAAGGTTTGTACGACAAAAATAGTAAATTTAGTTCACCAAGTTCACCTTTTCAAACTTGTACTCCAATCGGCAGAGCTTCGATGTGATGAAAATTTCATCGCGGGGAATGCCGGATGCCCGGACCGCAGCACCGACAATAGCCTCATTCTCATAGTATTGCGCAGTGTCCAGGGAGCGGTAACCTACGCTCAGTGCATCGAGGACGCAATGTTCCGTGATGGACGGATCCACCATGTACACCCCGGGCATCTCAATGCCGTTATTGAGTTTAATATTCTGCATGTCAGGCAAGTTTAACAGCGGTAGTAAGTATCTTTAGCACACAAATATACTCATTTTCCGTGAGATGGAGAGCCGGGCAGGCGGACTTGTCCGGCTGCTGGGATCTGTGGGTGGCGCGGCCCGGATGGAGGAGATTGCCGATTTTCGTATAAAATGTGTATCTTCGCACCATGAGGTTCAAGCATACCAATAGGCCGGGCTTCTGGCTCGGGTTTATAGACTTCTTCACAGCGGGACTCTTCTTCTTGATTTATATGCCGCTAGGCGGATTGCAGGACGAGCTGGATGAAATACTTGGCCGAAGGACACAGCGCTACTGGGTGGCGTATCTTCTCGGCATCCCCACCCTCTTTGTCTATACTCTCGTCTGGATGGCCCGGATAGCCGAGGAACTGAAGGCAAAAGCCATAGCCCTTGGCATCGAGGGACCCTACACCTCCTGGTGGCACATGTTCGGATGGAACGTCTTCGGCCTTCCCCTGATGGGCCCCGCCGTCGCCACATGGCGGTTCTTTGACACGCTCAATAAAATCGAACGGAAGCTCAACGGATGAAAGGCCCTGTCACGGTCTACTCCCCTACGACAGCAACTCCTTGACGGCCGCAGAGATGGTCCGGCCGTCCGATTGCCCGGCGAGGGCCTTGTTTGCGGCGCCCATCACCTTGCCCATGTCCTTGATGGAGGTGGCGCCCACCTGAGCGATAATCTCCCGGACCTTGGCCTTCACTTCCTCAGCAGAGAGCTGCTTGGGAAGATACTTCTCCATGGCAGCAGCCTCTGCCAGCTCATTGTCCGCCAGTTCCTGACGGCCCGCTGCGGTGTACTGCTCAGCGGATTCCTTGCGCTGCTTGATGAGCTTCTGGATCATCTTGAGGATGTCCCGGTCCGTTACCTCCTTGCTGCCTCCCTCGGAGGTCTTGAAAAGAAGGATTTCACCCTTAATTGCGCGGGTAGCGGCCAGCGCCACCGTGTCCTTGGCCTTCATTGCGGCCTTGATGTCTTCCTGAATCTGTTGTTCCAGCATAATATCTTTCGTTTTAATTTTAACAATAATCTCGTTCTTCGTTTCTGTACCGACTTGTTCTCAGCAAAACTCAGTCCACGACTTCCCTCCTGACATTTTGGCGTAAAAAAGGGCGCAGCCCTCCATGACTGCGCCCTTTATACCAATAACTGTGGCGTCAGAGATTATTGTATCTCAATCTGCTTGACGGCCTTCTGGACATCCGCTTTCTCCTTCTTGGGG
>CADAFY010000260.1 GCA_902787255.1 uncultured Bacteroidia bacterium | reverse complement strand
GAGCGCCTCGCTTTCCTGAGCCGGCCAGTTGCCGTTTCCAAGGCGGAGACCGCCGGTCCAGTACTCGTAAAGCTTTGCGCCGTATGAGAAAGTAAAGAAGATGTTTGCATCAAAACCCTTCCAGGTAAAACTGTTTGAAAGGCCGCCTGTAAACTTCGGGTTTGCACTCCCGACGAACTGTGCATCATCCTCTTCTTTGATGTCCCCGTCTTTATTGACGTCATCGTAGATAACATCTCCGGCCCTTACCCCATAGTGTTCATACTGATAGGCCGGAACTTCCTCGTCACTCTGATAGATTCCCAGCATCTTAATCATATAAAAACTGCCTATCTCTTCACCGACTTTGAGAGCATGATAATCATCGGTCTTCAGAATTTCATTGTCTCCAATCAGTGAGGTAAGACGGTTCTTCACGAAGGAGATATTGAAATCCCCCTTCCAGTGGAAATCTCCTTTTCCGAGATTGCCGCCGACGGAGAACTCCAGGCCTTTGTTCTGCATAGTTCCGATATTGCTGGTAAGCTGGGTATAACCCTTTGTCGCAGAGATTGGCGTGTCGTAAAGAAGATTCTCCGTATTCTTAAAAAAAGCATCAGCTGTAAAACTCAAAGCCCCCTGGAAGAAACTCAGGTCCACCCCGACATCATACTGGTGAGCTGTTTCCCACTGAAGATTCTCGTTCCCCGGCTGCATTACAGCATATCCATTCTTTCCATTGTAATTATATCCGGCATTAATCAGAGTTCGCCATGCATAGTTCCCTATACCTCCCTGATTACCGGTAGCTCCATAGCTTGCCCTGAGTTTTGCCATAGTCCCGGACCAATTCCAGAAAGGCTCCTCAGACAGGTTCCAGCCCAGCGAAACAGAAGGGAAAAAGCCGTAACGGTGATTGAAATCCGAGGCAAACTTTGAAGAGCCGTCAAGACGGGCATTGACCGTGGCAAGATACCTATTTCTGTAATTAAGCGTGGTGCGCAACATAAATGATTGAAGCGCCCATGTTGACAGCCCTGTCGTATAGTCCGTTATTTCAGCCGCCACGGAGTTCACATCGAATTCTTTATCCGGGAAACCCTGGCCTTTCTTCTCGAGTCGGTCAGCACGCCGGCGGAATTACCGTACATATGGTCCTTGCTGTAATAGACATGGTCTTCCGCAGACATGAAGTCGCCGCCGAAGGATGTCTTGAAAGTCAAGCCGGGGAGGAGGTCAAACAAGGCATAGGCGTTGCCGTAAACCCGGTAGGACTTGTTATAGACTTTCTGCTCGTTGATGGCCTGGAGCAGGTTGTAGTGCAGGAGGTCGGCGTTGATGATCGTGTAGCTGCCATCCCCCTTGAAGGGCGTATCCCAGGGCCGGTGTTCCAGGCCGTGAGTCAGCATGGACGTTCCGATGGAGCCGTCCGGAACACGGTTGGCGTTGGTATAGCTCAAGTTGATGGCCGCCCCCAGTTTCAGCCAGGAGGTCAACTGGGTATTGAGGTTGCTCTTTACGCCGTATTTTTCATACAGGGAACCGATACCGACGCCCTGGTTCTGCTTGACGGAAGCGGACAGGTAATAGTCCGACTGCTCGCCGCCGCCGGAAACCGACATGCCGGCCTGCCAGCTCTGGGCGACACGGAACACCATGTCCAACCAGCTGAACTGCGGCTTCCCCGGAAAAGGGTTTTCCAAACGGGCGATGGCGCTGCCTGTCTGTTTGTTATAATTGTCGATAGCTTCGTTCTGGACCTCCAGGTAGAGGTCGGCATCCGCCACCCGGAGTTTATCGAGGTTTTGCAGATAACTGAGTCCGTAATTGGCGTTGGCCGAGAACTTGGGCTTCCCCTTGGCGCCTTTGCGGGTTGTGATGATGATGACACCATTGGTTCCGCGGGAGCCGTAAATGGCGGCCGAGGCGGCATCTTTCAGTACCTGGATGGACTCAATGTCGGCGGGATTGATGTCGGAAAGGGCGCTCAGCGATTCCCCGCCATAGGCCCCGGTGTCTCCCGATGTGTTGGACATCGGGACACCGTCCACGACATAGAGCGGCTCATTGCCGGCAGTGATGGAGCCGACACCGCGGATGCTGACGCGTGTTTTTCCGCCCGGCGTGCCGGAGGCCGCGGCGATATTGACACCGGCCACCCGGCCCTGGATCATGGCATCTGGGCTGATGAAGTCCCGCTCTCCTTCCTCGGAAGGCTTGTAGGTCGCAATAGAAGACGTGATATCCCGACGCTGCATGGTACCGTAGCCCACAACCACCGACTCTTCCAGCATCTCGCTGTCGTCCGCAAGGACAATCTCGATTCCCTCCGCCGTCCGTCCTACCACATAAGAGGCTTCCTTGTAGCCGAGCATGGAAACGACCAGGGTCTCTCCCGGAGCTGCCGTGATGGAAAACTTGCCGTCCAGATCCGTCATGGACGCATTGGCGCCGCAGGTGATGACCGCTCCCGCAACCGGGCCCACTTTGTCCCGTATCGTGCCGGAAACACGCTGCGGCGTCTGCCCGTGGGATTTGATGACCAAAATCATGGTTCCCTTGACAAGCGCCTCATTCTCAGAACCGGCAAAGATGATATCGAGCGTCTCCTGCACTGTCTTTCCGGAAGGGGTGGCCACCTGACGGGACGGGTCCGTCAACTGCTCATTGTAGGCAATGGACAGACCGCTTTGGGCTTCGATGACCGCGAGCGCTTCCCGGAGGGACATCTGCTCCGCAGGAAAACGGATGAGGGTCTGAGCTTCTGCCCGTCCTGCGACGAGCAGAAGAAGTCCTGCCGTTAACAAATAACAGATTCTACGCATCATTATCTCAGATAAATCATTTGATTCTCACGGGTATAGTGCAATCCCGGCACAATCATACATAGGGCATCCAGCAATTCGTCCAGGCTTTCCCCGTGTGTGAAATTGGCAGTAATCAGCGCACCGTCATATTTTCCGCTGGTCAGTTGGATGGACACGGCAAAACGCCGTTCCAGGATCCGGAGGACACTCCTGAGCGTAGCCGAACGCCAGCACAGGTTGCCGCTTTCCCAGGCAATGGCCTCCGAAGCATCGACGGAAGCTGTCGTAATGGCGCCGGTTTCCCTGTCAAATTCAAAATACTGGTTGGGTTGGAGGCTGACCGAGCGCTCCGGGGCTTTTTCCGGCCAGACGGTGACTGCTCCCCAGACGAGGGTCGTCTTGACGGAAGGCTCATTGAAATAGGCATTCACATCAAAGCGGGTACCATGGACCCGG
>CADAFY010000259.1 GCA_902787255.1 uncultured Bacteroidia bacterium | reverse complement strand
GATATGATAGAAGATATCCGCATTATGAAAGAACTCAACATCAATGCGGTGCGTACCTGCCACTATCCCGATGACCCGCGTTGGTATGACCTCTGCGACAAGTACGGCATCTATGTGCTGGATGAGGCCAATGTGGAGAGCCATGGTATGCGCTACGACTATGCGACGACCCTGGCCCGCCGTGCTGATTTTGAATTTGCCCATGTCGACCGCGCCCGCCGGATGGTCTTGCGTGACTTCAACCATCCCAGTATCATCGTGTGGAGTTTGGGTAATGAGTCGGGAGAAGGTCCCAACTTTGAAAAATCCGCCGCTTGGATTCGCTCTTACGATGCCACGCGTCCCGTTCACTATGAGCGCATGCGCGAAACCCCCGTTTCCGATTTCAACTGCCCGATGTACTATAGCTACAACAAATGCATCAATTACCTGGAGAAAGGTTGGAACGGAAGAGATGCCGAAGTGGCCCGTGCGGCAGGTTGGGATGGCACCCCGGGACAGGACAAACCCCTCATCCAGTGTGAGTACGCCCACGCGATGGGTAACTCGATGGGTGGTTTCAAAGAGTACTGGGACCTGATCCGCAAGTATCCCGGCTACCAGGGCGGTTACATCTGGGACTTTGTGGACCAGGGCTTTTTCTGGCCGACCGATGCCGCCAAGTATGGCAGCGACCGGTTCGTCGCGGTGGGCGGTGACTTCAATGACTACGACCCGTCCAGCGCAGATTTCAACTGCAATGGCATTATCGCGACCGACCGCAGCTGGCATCCGCACGCCTACGAAGTTCGCTACCAGCAGCGCAACATCCTCACCAGCGCTGCTCCGGAAGAGATCCTTTCCGGCAAGGTGCAGGTGTACAACGAATATTTCTTCATCGATTTGTCCAACTACCGGATGAACTGGACCCTCCAGTGCGAGGGCGTGAATGTCCTTTCCGGTACCGTGGAGAACCTGAATGTACCCGCCCAGCAGACGGTCACCGTTGCGTTGCCCGGTCTGGACCGTGCGGCCATCGAGAAAGCCTGCGGCTCCCTCGGCGAGAAAGATGTCTATCTGTATGTCGATTATTCCCTCAAAGCCAAAGACGGTCTGCTCGATGCCGGTTTTGTGACGGCCTATGACCAACTTCCCGTCGTCAAGGCGGGTGCCAAAGCCTTCGCCCTCTGCAGTCAGGAAGCCCAAAAGCAGGAAACGGATGCCCAGCTTTGTTTCAGCGGCACGCGTCACGGCTGCGGGATGCAGCGCACCTCCTGGAGCATCGTCATCGACAAGAAGAGCGGTTTTGTCACCAGCTACTGTCTGGGTGGCGTTGAATTGCTCCAATCGCCCGTCAAGCCTTGCTTCAACCGTGCTTTCACCTCCAATGACCGGGGTGCGATGGACTCCAACAAAAGCAATCCGGACCGTGCCTATATCGACAATATGACGGAATGGATTGATCCGGCCTATGAACTCACTTCCTTCCAGTGCGAGAACGGCTGCGTGAAAGTAAGTTATCGTCCTATCGCGGATGGCAAGGCCGCGGTTTCCCTCGCTTATCAGATCGATGCCGCCGGCAACCTGGTGATTACGGAAATGATGGAAGATGCCGGTAACCTGGCCACAGCTCCGCTGTTGGGTCGTTTCGGAATGGAATTCTCCATGCCCGGAAACTATTCC
Organism: uncultured Bacteroidia bacterium; assembly: GCA_902787255.1. Taxonomy (GTDB): domain Bacteria; phylum Bacteroidota; class Bacteroidia; order Bacteroidales; family UBA932; genus Cryptobacteroides. Next base: position 491 of record CADAFY010000259.1, on the reverse strand, counting down.
AATGTGGAATTCTATGGTTACGGTCCCTTCGAGACCTATTGCGACCGCTTCTCTTCCGCATTGGTCGGTCTTTATTCCCAGAAAGTGGAAGATCAGTATCATTTCGGCTATGTCACCCCGCAGGAAAGCGGCACGCACGTCGGCTTGAAATGGTTCAAGACCCTGGATGCCAATGGCACCGGCCTGTGCATCGCCCGTATGGACGGTGAGGAATTCTCCGCTTCGGCCCTCCCGCTCAGCCGCTTGCAGCTCAACCAGGACATCACGGGCATCAAACATTCGCTTCAGCTCAAGAACCAGGCCTGCGAGAACCGTCGCAGCGAGGGAGCTACCTGGGTGAATTTCGACTGGAAGCAGATGGGTCTGGGTTGTGTCAACTCCTGGGGCCGGATTGCCCGCGAGGAATACTTGGTCAAACCTGAACCTCGTACGGTCTCCTTCGTTATCAGTCCTGTTCTCAATATAGAATAATACTATGAAGCATTCATTTT
>CADAFY010000258.1 GCA_902787255.1 uncultured Bacteroidia bacterium | reverse complement strand
TCGATGACCAATTGCGGAGTCTCGCCCCGGTTGGCTTTGTATTCGGGGTAGAGTTCGTTGCGGAACGTGCCGCCGGCGGGGTCGAAGCACATCACCATATAGTCGGGCTGGCGTTTGGCCCGCAGTTCAAACAGGTATTTGGTGAAACCGAAGAGGATGGAGGTGTCCATTCCCTTGCTGGTCAGCATAGGCCGTCCCAGCAGCGCATAATACATTTTGAAAACCAGGGCGTGTCCGTCGATGATATATAGGTTTTTGTCAGTCATAGGGCTTAGTTTTTGGCTGATTGGGATTTTCGCAGATAGTCGGCCGTAAATCCTTTTCCGCTGCGGAGCATCTCTTCTACCGTACCGGCGAAAACGAGTTCTCCGCCTTTGTCTCCCGCGTCCGGCCCCAGGTCGATGAGGTAGTCTGCGGACTTGATGACGATGGGGTTGTGCTCCACCACGATGATGCTGTGCCCCTTTTCCAGCAGACGGTCGAAACTGATGAGCAGTTTATCGATGTCGAAGAAATGCAGGCCGGTCGTGGGCTCGTCAAAGATGAAGAGGATATGTTGTTTCTTTTCGTTTTCATCTCCCGTAATAGAAAGGAAATAAGCGAGTTTTAGACGCTGACTTTCACCGCCGCTAAAGGTGCTGCTCTGCTGTCCCAATTTGATGTAGGAGAGGCCGACATCCACCAGCGGCTGTAGCCGGCGGGCGATGCGTTGGGCCAAGTCATCCTTGTCTTCCCTGAAAAACGCGATGGCTTCTTCCACGCTCATATTGAGGATGTCATCCACATTTTTCTCGCGGTACCGCACTTCCAGGACATCCGGTTTGAAACGCTTGCCGCCGCAACTCTCGCACACCATCGTGACATCCGACATAAATTGCATACTGATGCGCACAAAACCGTCTCCCTGACATTCGGGGCAGCGACCGCCTTCCTGGTTGAAAGAGAAGTGTGAAGGGGTGAAGCCGTTGATTTTTGCGTAGGGCTGCAGGGAAAGCAGTTTGCGGATGTCATCGTACACCTTCAGGGCCGTGACGGCGTTGGACCGGCTGCTCTTGCCGAAGGGAGACTGGTCCACATATTCCACGCGGGTGATGCGCTCCACGGGTCCTTCCAGTCCGCGGAAGGTGCCGGGCAGTTCGCCGCTTTCGCTGATGCGCCGCTGCAGGGCGGGGTAGAGTATGTCGAGGGGGAAGGATACATCAATGTCTTTGAGATTGTTTTGCATCGCACCCTTGACCGTGATGGCGTAGGGACTTTTGAAATGCTTGCGTTGGTAGGAGGCACGTTCTCCGCTCAAATAGGCCAGTGTCAAGGATTTCCCGCTTGCGGGGGCGTCCGGCGCGTCATCCGGCGGCAAATCCTCGAAGTCCGCGGACTTGGAATCGGGCAGTTTGCCCTCATAAACGATTTCTCCGCCATCCGACCCGGCCAATGGCCCCAGATCGATGAGACGGTCGGCCGCCCGCATAATGTCCTCGTCGTGTTCAACCACCAGCACGGTGTTGCCGGCATCCCGTAATTGTTTGAGCACCTCGATCAGGCGGGCGGTATCCCGGGCGTGCAAGCCGATGGAAGGCTCGTCCAGGATGTAAATGGAGCCCACGAGGGGGCTGCCGAGGGCTCTCACAATGTTGACGCGCTGGCTTTCTCCGCCGCTCAGGGTGTTGGAGGCGCGGGACATCGACAGGTAGCCCAGACCGACGCGGCAGAGGCATTCCAGCCGCGAGCGCACCTCATCGAAGGCCTTTTGCGCAGTCTGCTTTTCCCACTCGTCCAGTTGGACGCTGTTCAGCCATTCCAGCAGGCTCTCGGCGCTCATTGACAGCAGTTGGGCGATGTTCTTGTCGCCGACGCGGATGTAGAGCGCTTCTTTCTTGAGCCGGCTTCCGTGGCAGTCCTGACAGACGGCCTTGCCCGAAAAACGGCTCAGCATATATTTGTATTGGACTTTGTATTTGTTGGATTCAACCCATTTGAAAAATTCATTAAGGCCGATAATACGGTCTTCCCCGTCTTCCGGTGTACCCGTTCCTTCCCAAATGATGCGCTTTTTCTCTTCGGGAATATTGCACCAGGGCTCGAAAATGGGAATGTCGAATTCTGCCGCCTTTTCAATGAGTTTGTTTTTGAACCAACCCATTTTTTCACCCCGCCAGGGGGCGATGGCGCCGTCGTAGATGCTTTTGCTCTTGTCGGGCACGACCAAATCTTCGCTGATGCCGATGATTTTGCCGTAGCCGCCGCAGGTCGGGCAGGCGCCCAGGGGGCTGTTGAAACTCAAAAGATATTCGTCCGGGAGAGCGAATACCATCCCATCCGCCTCGAAACGCTTGCTGAAACGGCGACCGGGCGCTGATGGCTGCTGCTCGCCTTGCCGGCTTGCGGCTTGCTGTCCCGCGTTCTGTTCGGCCTTCCGCTCGCTTTCCAAAAGCACGCTCATCGCTCCTTCACCCATAGCGAAGGCCTTTTCTATAGAGGAGAGCAGCCGGTCTTCGTCGCTGTCTTCGGACAGGGGCAGCCGCACGCGGTCGATGATGAGGGACAGTTGTGAAGGGAAACGCTCGCTTTCGGCTTCTTTAAGAATCTCTTCGATGCGGCATACGCGACCGTCCGCCAACACGCGGGAGAATCCCTCTTCTACGAGACCCAGCAGGCGTTCCACCCGCGTTTTGCTCTCGTTCCAGCCGATGTCCGAGAGCAAGTAGGCAATCTCGTCAGTCGGTCCGGCCGTCGGCGTTGTGTCATCGGCAGGCGTGGTATCGGCCGCTTGCCAGTCCTTGCGCAGGTAATCCATTACGTCGCGGCTGCTGTGGCACTTGACTTCCTGTCCGGAAACGGGGGAGTAGGTGCGTCCGATGCGGGCGAAAACAATGCGCAGATAGTCATAGACTTCGGTCATTGTTCCGACGGTCGAGCGAATGTTGCGCGAGATGACTTTCTGCTCAATCGCGATGGCCGGCGGGATGCCTTCAATGCGTTCCACATCCGGTTTTTTCATCCTTCCCAGGAACTGCCGGGTATAGGACGACAGACTTTCGGCAAAACGGCGTTGACCTTCCGCATAGATAGTGTCGAAGACCAGGGAGGATTTGCCCGAGCCGGACACGCCGGTGACCACCACCAACGCGTTTCGGGGGATTTCCACCGAAAGGTTTTTCAGGTTGTTTTCACACGCCCCGTGAATACTTATTTTTCCCTCTTCAGCCATAGGGAACAAATATAGTAAATTTTATGTAATTTTGTATCCTGTCGTCAAGGTCCTTTGATGGGAATGAAACACTATCTCATATTTCTGTCGTTCGTTTTGTGGATGCTCCCGCTGGTGGCGCTGGGGCAGGCG
>CADAFY010000257.1 GCA_902787255.1 uncultured Bacteroidia bacterium | reverse complement strand
ATTTAAAGCGTATCTTTTCCATTTCGCTAACGATTGGACGATTTCCAAATCGGTTTCGTGACCGTATTCAGCCGAGATGCGGCGGATTTCCCGAATCAGCGCGGCAGTGTCGGCACCCTCTTCGTACTTGATGAAGAATTGGCGCAACACCTGACCGTATTTCCCGACCTCAATGCCCAACGGCTGGATGGTGTCGAACAGCGGACGAAAATGGAAGTCCTCCGCAATGCCGATGAGCGTTGTCCGCGAGACGTCAAACATCCCCTCGTAATACCAATTCAAATGCAAGTGATAAAGGTTTTGGGCCTTCTTATTGAAGATGACATACCGCTGACCCTTAGTCATCTCGCAATTCTTGAACGTACTTCCATCACTCATCCGTATCCCGAAGAACTCCATAAAATTGGGGCTCACCTGCATGCAATTGAACTCGACTTTCTGTTCCTTTTCGCTATCAGGATCTTTGAGCATTTCCCCATACAACACGTAGCCAGAATTGCGCACGATGTTGCACGATGCCGCCGTTATATCTTCGACGCCAGGCAGTTGTCCAACCGCATGGATATATGACGGTATGCTGTCCGTCCAACGAATATCCGCACTGTAATTCAGAATGTTATGCGTCTTGAAGCCCATGTCATACTGCTTGAGGTAACGGTTTTGGACAGCAACATACAACGTGCAGGTCAGGATGACAGAGGCGAGAAAGAATTGCAGCCCGATGAAGAGCGTGCGCAACCGAATCCCCGTCTTCGAGAAGCCGTAGTTGCCCTTCAGGGCGACATCCGGGGAGACAACGGTGACCATTCGCGTCGGGTAGATGGAAACGACAACGCCGACAACAATGGACAACAATAAGGTAGTTAAGATGATAGAGAGATTGCCGGACAAGGTGACGGGGGCAGTCAGCATGGGGATTTCCGGCAAGCGGGTGCAGAGCAGGAAGACGAGGAAGGCGATGAGGAAAGCCACGAGCGAAAGGATGACGTAGCCTTTCGCCATCGACCACCAGATCGCGCCGTCCGACTCGCCGAGCACCTTGCGGGTGTTCACACGGCGCATCCGCAGGGGTGCCTCCGCGATGGCGAAGTTGGCGAAGTTGAAGAAGGCGATGATCAGCACCGCCCACGCGATGCCCGACAGACAGTTGGTCACGAAACGGCTCACTGCATCGGGATTTCCACCACGTTCGGCATCGGGCTCGAAATGGATGTCTTTGGCGGCCACCAACCGCACATCCGACGGGGCAGAATTCCACATTTTTTCGGTGTAGAACTTAGCCTTCAACATAGCAGCCAATGTGTCAGGGTTGGTGCCGGGCTTCAGTTTGCAATAGATGGAGCCCCAGCGATAATCTTTCCATACGCGCTTCGCCATCACGGGTGCAGGTTTGGTTGAATCGCAGGAGGCCCTGAGCGTTACGTCTTTATACTCAGGTTCTCCCGTCGCTTGGTAACTGCTGGCCGAGAGCGAAATCGGATCGGATTCCGACGACTCTCCGTAAAGCTCAGCATTAGCGAACAGAGAATCTTCCGAACCCTCAATATTCCAGACCATCGCTTGACATTTCCCGGGACCGTCCCACAACGCCTGAATCGAATCCTGATCGACTTTCATCGCTTTATATTCCCAGCGGGGCATTTTAATGAGAATCAGCGGGTTGCCGAAAGTGTTGTTAGCTGGCATATCCTTGTAAACAGCCACGACTTTTCGATGCAGAATGGTGTCTTTGCCCCTGTCTCTGTCTCGCAAGGAAAGTGTTTTCCCGACAGGACTCTCTTTGGGGAAAAGGTTCTTGGCCAACGACTCGGGCACCACGACCTCTTCATCGTCATCCAGCTCGCTGAACGCACCCTCAACGCACTGGAATCCGAAAAAGTCGAAGAAGAGCGTGTCATAGAGTGTTATATTCGACAGGCTTCCCACTCCCTCAACAGGATGTTCCAACTTGTAGTTGTAATCCAAATCGGAAAGCTGACAGACGGACTCCACCTCATCGAGACTGTCGAGGTAATCGGTTATGTCGCTGTCATTTATCCAGTGGGAGTATCCCTGATTGTGGGAGTTATCCTCCACGCGGTACATCCGTTCGGAGTCCGCGAAGCAGCGGTTGTAGCGGCGGTCGTAGCGGACCTGCGCCATGAGGATCATGAAGACGGCCAGGGCGGTGGCGAGGCCGA
>CADAFY010000256.1 GCA_902787255.1 uncultured Bacteroidia bacterium | reverse complement strand
TAATAAAATGACTTCCAAGACAATGGCAGGAACGGTCAATGCCTCAGGAACGAACTCCGATGGTTTCAGCGGTACCAGCAGTAGTTTCGGCGGTCTCGCCTGGACGGCCGGCTCGACACCTGCCTGGAACAACTGCTACTGGAGTTGGAACGGTACCCTTTCGGGTGGCTCCAACACCAATAAGGCATCGCTTTCCGATGTCAAGTCAGCGATTAATACGGCTGATTCCAGTTTCTATTCTTGGTTGAACGGCCTGGGCGCCCTGGATCAGGATGGCCGCGGCCAAACGCGCGGATCAACCACCTGGCCCGGCGCTTACGACGCAACCAATAACTAATTGATGTAAATACCTTATGTGATTTGTTATAATCATTTGATAAAAAGAATATTATGAAATTGTATTGCAAAGCGATTTGCATCTTGTTGGCTTTGGTCTCCGTATGGGGAGCGCCTTCTTGCAAAAGGAGCGTGTTTATCCCGGAGACTCCTGTCAACCCGGAACCGCCCGATGACCCCGGCGTGTATGAAGAGGGCTTTTATGTGACGGTCAAAGGTGCCGGTATGTTTACCGGAGAGGACTGGGACAACGCGATGAGCGCTCAGAACCTGAAGGACTTGTTGCTGGCGGATGCCAACGGCAATTTTTCGGCGGAGAAGGCGGCGCGCATCAACGGCAAGATTATTCACCTGGAGCAGGGAATCTACGCATTGGGCTCAGCCGATAGGACGGATCCAGTGATTAGCGGCCAGACGGCGGCGTTTTCCGTTACCCTCAAAGGAGGATACAAGAATGGTGGATACACCCAATATCCCGATAAGTATCATACTTATCTGTCCGGCTCGAGCGATTATCGCATCTTCCTGCTCAAGGGCAATGCGAAGGTCACGCTGGACGGCGTCGGCTTGACCGGCGCCAGGGGACAGGAGGGCGGCCAGGCGGCGGCTCAAGTTCATGTCGGCGAGCTGGTACTCAATCGCTGTGATATTTGTAACAACTACAACTCTGCAACGACCGGCGGCATCCAGGTTGCCTATGGCGGCATCGTACGCGCGACCGGTTGCCGTTTCTTCGACAATGTGGCGAGCAACGGTGGAGCCGTCAATGTGGAAGGAGAGACATCTTGCTGCTATCTGACGGATTGCGAGTTCTTTGACAATTCCGCCGGCAATTATGGCGGAGCGATCAAGGTGAGCACGGGGACGATGAAGGTGACGGACTGCCTTTTCCAAAACAACCACGCAGAGAAGCGCGGCGGCGCCATCTGGGTGAATGGCTGCAAGGATGCGCAGTCCGTGGTGTTCGAGCGTTGCCGCTTCATCGGGAATTCCAGCGCCTCCGATGGGGGAGTCTGCTATCACACCAGCAGTTCGACGGCGAATTACAAAGCCTGTGAATTCACGGATAATGCCGGCCTCGTGGCCGGGGTGGTTATGCTTGACGGTGATGGGGCGCTGGAGGTGGGTTTTGACCAATGTGTTGTCCGCGGGTGTTACGCCAGCAACAACTGTTCCGTGTTCTACAACGCGGCTTCCAACGGCCGCCTGTATTTCAACGCCTGTCTTTTCAAGGACAATTCCTGCAACGGCAAATATGGGGCGATCGGACGCACCTGGTCTAATTGCTTTGTCGGAATGAACAACTGTTCCATCGCAGACACGCGCTTGACGCTGAAGGGCGCCAATTCCCAGCAGGCCTGCTGGTTCGATCTCAGTTATTGTAAATTTTTATTTGCCAATTCATCCATCATCGGCGTGCCGACGGTCGGGGAGGAGGGGCTGCCGACCTATGGCCTGGTTCGTCTCAATTCCAACGACTCCAATGTCTGCTTCATCAACAACATCATCGCGTCCACCCTTCCCAACGGATGCGGCATCTATGGCGGCGATACCCAGACCTCGCTGACGCTGACAGGCTGTTATAACAAAATGTCTCCCACACGGACGCAGAAAGCCGGTACGTTTACCTATGATCCCGGCGATGGGGACGACCTGAAGGCGTATGCCTCTTCCTTCCCCGGTCTTGCTTGGAACGCTAACGGCTGGGTGTGGAACGGCGATTATGCCGGAACGGAGCCCCTGGGTTCGACGACTACCATCCATAACGCCATCCAGTTCTTCGACGCTGACTTTTATGCCTGGCTCAGTGGGATCGGCGCCCTGGGGAAAGATCAGAATTAACGACTATGAAAAAATTTGTGAAATACATTGTTCCCATTCTCTTGCTGTTGGCACTGTCTGTGTCTCTGCACGCGCAGAATGTGACGGTCAAGGGCGTGGTCACGGACGAGCAGACGAAAGAGGGGGTTATCGGGGCCTCCGTGCTCATCAAGGGTACGACGAAAGGGACCGTCACCGACTTGGACGGCGCGTTCTCATTTCAGGCTCCCGTCGGGGCGGAGATTGTCGTCAGCGCCGTCGGTTATACGGATTATCTGTTCAAGGCTTCCGCACAGAGCCGTGATTTGAGCATTACTCTTTCTACCTCTTCTGAATTCCTGGAAGATGTGATTGTGGTCGGTTACGGCTCGGTTAAAAAGGAAAATCTGACCGGTGCCGTTGACCAGATTTCTTCCGAAGTGTTTTCAGGCCGTCCCAGCAGTAACGCTACGCAGATGCTGGTGGGTTCCGTTCCGAACCTGAACATCACCCTGGAAGATGGCAAACCCGGCCGCACGGCTTCCTACAATATCCGTGGCGCGACCTCCATCGGTGCCGGCGGAAGCGCCCTCGTGCTCATTGATGGCGTGGAAGGCGACCCGGCTCTCATCAACCCGAACGACATCGAGAGCGTATCCGTGCTGAAAGACGCCGCGTCCGCTTCCATCTATGGTTCGCGCGCGACCTACGGCGTGGTGCTCATCACCACCAAGAACCCGGACAAGAACAAGGAGAAATTTTCCATCTCCTATTCCGGGAACTTCTCCTTTATGCAGCCGACGGCCGTGCCGGATGTGGTGGATGACGGTTACGTCTATTCCCGCTTGTTTTATGAGGCTTGGTACAACTGCAAACGTTCTCAACCGACTGGCATCAATAAGTCCCAGGCCTTTTCCCGTATTTGGCTGGATGAATTCCGCGCTCGCAAGAAAGAGGGGATTACCCAGACGACTGAAATAGACGAATCGGGCAAGTATGTTTATTACGGCAATACCAATTACTATAATGTGCTCTACAAGGAGAAAGTATTCGCCCATACGCACAATCTTTCCGCGAGCGGAACGACCGGTCCTTTGAGTTACATCGTATCCGGTCGTCTATATAATTATGATGGTCTGTTCAATTTCAACCCCGATACCTACAAGACGATGAACATCCGGGGCAAGGCGAATATCGACATCACCAAGTGGCTGTCCTTGTCCGAGAATATGGAATACACCTACGAGAAACCATTTGATTCGAGTACGCTCGTATACTTCAGAAAGCGTCTTCCGCAGGAAGTGATGAATGAAATCAATGAGCACCACTTCAAAGACAAAGCCGGTGGCAGCGGAAGTAACGCTGGAACAAGTAATGAAACAGAAATCAGTTCCGAATCCTCAGAGAAGCAAAACAACAGTGGAACGTTGATCATTGATGCGACGTGTACACCTGCAGATATTGCATATCCGACAGACTTGGAACTGTGCAGTAAATCCAGAGAGTGGACAGAAGATATTTTCGATTATCTCTATACCACGCAAGGAAACTTCAGCGGCACAAATACAAAGCCAAGAACGTATCGTGAAGTAGCACGACACAGGTTTCTGTTACTGAATAAGCGAAGCAAGAAGACAGCAAAGAAGATACGCAAGGAGTTGCGGTGTCAGCTGAACTGCATATATCGCAATCTGTGCTACATCATGCATTACGATCTGTCGAAGCTTCCAAAAATCATGGTGCAGCGATACTTTACGATCTGGGAGGTCTACCGTCAGCAGAAAGAAATGCTTGATGAGAAAAAACATTATGTCAAAGACCGAATCGTAAATCTTGCACAGCCATGGATAAGACCTATCGTCAGAGGTAAAGCTAAGGCAAAGACGGAGTTTGGTGCAAAGATATCGATCTCTGTAGTGAATGGATACACGTTCCTCGACAGGATGAGCTTTGATGCCTACAACGAAGGAGACCCAGAGGA
>CADAFY010000255.1 GCA_902787255.1 uncultured Bacteroidia bacterium | reverse complement strand
CCCAGAAAGCCGATGCGAACTCCCTCCTGAACGTGTACATGACCTGGAGCCGCCTCCGCAACATCTACCCGGCCCTGGCCGAAGGCACGATGACGAACGCCAACCTCAGCGGCAGTTCCATCGCGTCCTGGTACATGACCGCCGGCAGCCAGAAGCTCCTCGTGATCCACAATACAGCCGCTTCGGCGAAGGATGTCACCGTCAAGGACGACATGTCCCGCGCGGTCGGCCTCCTCGGCACGGCGACCATCGACCACGACAAGCTCACCCTCGGCCCGAACTCCTCCGTGGTGTTCAAGCTGTAGGCGGGGACATCTTTCCGACGAATTCCTCCGGGGTCATCATCAGGATTTCCCCGGGGGTTTTTCTTTGGATGAATTTCCGGTCGTTCGTGATGATGACGTCGCAGGCTTCCGACAACGCATGGGCATATTGGGCATTGTCTTCCACGTCCGTGTCGAGGGACAGGAGCGCTTCCCGAATCTCGAACAGGTCGATATGACTGACGTTGACGTAGTTGAAGATGCTCAACATCGTCTTCTTGACACAGTCCAGCCCGGTGCCGCGGCTGCCTGTCGCCACATAGGCGGCATCCAGGATGCTTTGACTGGTGATGACCGCTTCTATTCTGTGGGAGCGGGCCGCAGCCAGAATCAATCCGGAATAACCTTCGGGATCCCGATTCCCGACGAAGTGGTCCAAAAGGACGTTCGTGTCAATCAGCGCTTTGATCATATCCCAGGATGTGTGCGAGTCTCGGGTCGTTTTTCAGCTCCTCCGGCGAAGGCTCTTGCAGGCAGCCTTTGCTGTGAAGCAGTTCTTCGGGAATCTCGGTTTCCAGCGGCCGTGAAGGGAAGCTCAGTTCGACGGATTTGGCCAGGACGGATTCGACGTACCGGTTGACGGACATGTTTTCCTTCCTGGCCTGGTATTTGATCCGGGCGATCAGTTCGTACGGAAGCCGGAAGGCGGTTTGTATGCGGGTGGTTTGCGTGGCCATGGTCGGTTCTTTTTCGCAAAGATAGAAAAGTGTTGTCATTTTTGCAAAAGTGTTATCATCCTTTTCCCGGGATGACAAGGACCGATTTTTGCATGAAACAAAGGTATGCGGAGATTCATTTGCTTCATCTTGCTATTGACGCTGTCTGCGCTCGGACTTCGGGCGCAGATGGTGCAGGACGCCTCGTACAGGGTCGTCGCCCATATCAAGTCGGACGGAACGATCCAGGACGCATCCTATCGCGTCATCGGACACATTACGTCGAAAGGGACCGTCCAGGACGCGTCTTACCGGGTGGTAGGACACTTGGAGAAGGATGGAACGGTGCAGGATGCTTCCTACCGGATCGTGGGCCACATCAAATCCGACGGCGTCATCCAGGATGCGTCCTATCGGGTCATCGGCCACGTGAAGACCGACGGAACGGTGCAGGATGCCTCGTACCGTGTCATCGGTCATGCGAAGGGAATCCCGCTGGAGTGGGCCGCGCTGTATTTCTTCTTCCGCTGACATCTCGTTGAACGTCAATCCGAAAGCACCATGCTCCCGGCTTTTGCAAAGATGCGGATTCTTTCTGAAAGAAACAATGCCGCATTTTCGCGGAAAATCGCTATCTTTCGTCATGATGAAAAAGATGGTTCCAATCCTGGCCCTTGCCTTCGCAGGCATTTTCACGGCTAATGCTCAAACTTGGATTGGTGGTGGCGTCGGTGCCAAAATCTATCAAGATTACACCCACTTCTCCATCTCTCCCGAATTTGGCTACAACATCAACAACCATTGGACGGTAGCCCTTGGCGCCAGCTATGGCTTCACCCAAGACAAGAACCTTCTGGGCGAAAAAGTTACCACTAACGAACTGAGCCTTGAGCCTTATGTCCGTTACATTGGCGGCACCATCGGCCACAAGTTCTCCTTGTTCATGGACCTGACTGGTGACTTCGGTCTGATCGACAAGAGCGGCTACGCTGTGAGTCTCCGTCCTGGCATCGCTTGGGCTGCTACCGAGAAGTTCACTGCTGCTTTCCGCTTTGGCTTCGCCGGCTATGACCACGGTTTCTATGGCCCCAACAACGGCTTCTTCCTGAACTGCGAGACCGTCGCCCCTGAAATCAGATTCTACTACAGCTTCTAAATCATTGGAGTTGCATACATATAGAGGCGCAGCATGCTGCGCCTCTATTTTTTTGCCATCAAGTGACTCGTACTT
>CADAFY010000254.1:2762-4748 GCA_902787255.1 uncultured Bacteroidia bacterium | reverse complement strand
GTGTCAGCAGCAAAGCAGGTGGTCGAGAACGGTTGGAGCGGGGTGCCGGCCGCATCTGCCTTGGGCGTATTGTATTTCAAGAACCAGTCCCGCCACAGGTTGGCGGCATCGTCTTCATTCCGGCCGGAATAGGGGAGCATAACGACCAGGGCGGTCCGCACCTTTTCTCCGGGCATCAGGACGGAGCGGAATCCGTTACAAATGCCGGCTTCCCAATGCGTTTGCGTTCCGTCGTAGGCAAAGCGGGCCTGCCAAGTCCCGGCCCAACCCAGCGCCAGCAAGGTTCCGCCGTCGCCGTAGGCCAGATTGAAATAGGGAAAGTTGCCGTGCGTGGCCCGTCCGCCTTCGGAAACGAAGGATGCTTCTTCGGCTTCCAAATCTTTGTCGTAGGGGGCGTAATGGTTGATGTGGTCGCCCAGGCAGCCGGTCAGCCGCGGCTTGTCCCCGACAAAGTCCCAACAGACGGAGCGGACATTCTCGAGAAGGGCAGATGGCTCCGTTCCAATGTTTTCAAACCACAGCGTATATTCTACCTCGCCGAATTCCGCGTTGAGGAAGGTTTCCAGACGCAGGTTGATCTGATCGTCCAAACGGCCGCATAGCGTGGCTTTCGTTCCATTCGGTGTCTCCCATCGGCTTGTTTCCAGCGCTGACAGCCCCTGCAGACCCCGGTAGTTCTTTCCTGCATAGGTAAAAGAAACGGGGATGCGCTCGGGATGCTCCGTCCAGTCATTGAACCATCGTTCGCCTTCTTCATAACGCAGGTTGGCCCGGTCGGAACGGGCAACGGTACGGAGGGCGGATTCGCAGGAGGCTATTGAGGTCATTATCGCCAAACCCAAAATATGGGCCGACAGGACGGAAAAAAAGCGGAAAGATTTCATAAAGCAAAGATAATACACAGAAGCCAAAAGAGCAAGAGCAGATTTCAAAAAATGAGGGAGCGGGAATTTTTTTGATGAGAATATGTTGTAGAAAGGTAAGGTTTCATTTTGAAAATTAAATATTATTTTGTTTCTTTGTATGTTATTTGGATTTATACTACCCATACAAATGAGTTCTCATATTCTTTTTTTTCGTGATTCCGACGGGCTCGCTTCCTCATTAAATTCTCAGTGGGGGGGGGAAGTAAACATCATACTGTAGAGGAACAGTACCCACATCCATTCTTTCGCTCAGCCGACAATAATCCGGACGCCTATCTGGCGCCCAGATGCTTGGTCTATGGCTGCTTTACAAGGGAGTTACTGACCGTTTCGTCTGAAGATGTGGACTGGAACGAAGGCGAATTTGATTTTTAACCAAGGCTGTACTATGAAAAAGTTTTTCCATTTTCTTTTCATTAGTGCCGTCCTGTCGATGACGGCCTGCGCCAAGAGCGAAGTGCTTGAGCCTGCCGATCGGATGGGGGGAGAGACGGCGGATGTTGTCAAGCCCCACGAGTTCAAGCCCGAATTTGTCCCCATCACCTTTGACGGCACCTGGGAAGCCAACCAGCCCGAAGAAGAAGGGGGCGGCGAAGGTAATACCGAGGCCGGCGAGGGCAACTCGGAAGTTGAAGGCACCAAGGCCTATATCGACGGCTCCGTCTTCTGCTGGCAGACGGGCGACAAGGTCGGTGTGTATGACAGCAAATACCCCGGCTGTCACGAGTTTACCGTCACGGTCAATCCCTCCAACCCCCGCTACGCCAGCATCAGTGGTGAGGCTTCTCCCGGAGCGCAGTACTACGCGGTCTATCCCGCCAGTGCCGCTGCGGCATTCTCCAACGATGAATGTACGGTGACCTTGCCCCACGTCCAGCGGATAGCGGCCGGTAAATACGGTGCAGACGAGCATCCCAATGTAGATCCCAACGCCCTGCTGTCCATTACGACAGCCGACAGCTATTCGATGTCCTTCCACAACATCTACGCCCTGCTCTCCTTCAAGCTGGAGAGCCACGCTGACATCACCCACATCCAACTCATCGGTAACCAGGGCAGC
>CADAFY010000254.1:0-2740 GCA_902787255.1 uncultured Bacteroidia bacterium | reverse complement strand
TCGTAAAAGTGGCCACTGCGGCTGTGACTGCAACCGTAGATCCGGCCACCGGCAATATTACAGCCATCAAGGATCCCAAGACAGAGATTCATCTCTACCCCAAGTCCGGCGACTCTTATTTCCGGACAGGTGTCGAGTATCTCATTCCTATCCTGCCTTTTGACGAAAATGTGGAGGGTAGTACCTATCTTAATGGGTTTACTCTCATTATGTACACCTCCTCCGAGACTATCAATAATACCACCTGTCATATCAAGCGTACGGACAAAACTCTCTCGCTGTCCCGAGGGAAAGGGCAGAAACTGGGCTTTATCGACAAAGGAAACGGCTATACGCAGTCCACACTGGCTTATGCCAATATGTGTGATGCCCGCTTTAGAAATAGTTCCATGGTGACATTTGGCTTCCCGGCGGGCTCTCAGGCCTTCAGGGCGGCGGTCTATACTGATGCGGCCTGCACAAATCTGGGTGTCGCGCACAATATTTACGCAGCGTGGATGAGCACGATGTTCCCTATTACAAAATGGTTGAGTTTCGGTGGACTGGATGCAGGTCAAGATTATTATTTCCGAGGTATCAATTTGGAAACCGGACAGCCCACCATGATACGCTCGTATCCTACCGGCAGCTTTACCAACAAGACGATGGCGAATACGGCAGCCGTGGGGGATATCGTGCTGGCGGAGGATTTCAGCGAACTTTGTTACAATGCTTGTCGCGATCATGATGACACCCGAGGTGCTTCTCCCATAAGAACGAACGCAGGCACTCTTTCTGCCCTCATCCCTTACAAGGGAGAAATCCGGCAAGGGACTCAGGCGGATGGTCCCGTATTTTATAAGACAACCAGTTCGGAGGATCGTATGTTCGGCTTTTACCGTACGGCGCTTCCCAATACCCGTCTGGCAGATTGGGCGGAATACGCCGAGCCCCGTGATGGGACTTATGCAACAAAATATGGTGATAAATGCGCTCCGGTCTGTGCCCGTAACGGTCTTTTGAAAATCGGGGCTTCCAGTTATACAGGTGGCATTGTCACGCCGCCGCTCAATTTCATCCCGGCCGGCAAAAAAGCAACCATCAGCGTCAAGGTCAAAGCATCTCGTCATAACACGAATGAAAGGTATCTTGGGGTTTCCAGCGTGAGCGGCCGCATTACCCCGATTTCACCGGACGGCGCGGCGTACGCCTGTGACCGCCGCTTTATCGTAGACCGCACCTATGATACGGTCGTGCAGACATTGGACGACAATGACAGTTTCAAGGACTACACCTTGAGCGTGACGGCCTATCCCGGCAGCCGTATCATCATCGGCGCGGACAGGACCACCCCCGGGACTTTGCCCGGATCTGCCCAATGTCGCTTGTATGTGAGTGAAATCACCCTGACGCTGACTTCTCTCGATGCCGCCACTACCGACGGCGACCTGCGCCTTTCCAAAGTTTTGTGGAGTGAGGGTACGGTCAATTGGACTTCCGTATCCGGCAATGTCTACGAAGTTTTCTTGGATGGAGTTTCACAGGGAACGGTGAGCGCTACTTCCACCAGCTCCTCCAAGTGGATAGGAAGCCTGCACACCGGTAGCACTTATGAGGTGAAGGTGGTCAACACCACCACTTCTTCGGAAGTGGGCACCATCCTGATGACCACAGCCTCCATCTGGCAGAATACCAACAGCACCGGCCAGCGCTTTGTTAGCATCGGCTGGGACCAACTGCATAGGACCACGATGGGGGGAAGCGATCAGTGTTATGATATTCGTCTCAGTACAAGTCCTGGTGGCAGTACATTTATTTATGCCGGTATGCCTGCAGCCTTGCAGGCGATTAATGATGATGTGTTTCTATATGGCAATGCCGGTATTTTGGGAGGGCTGGCTGTCAAAAAGGGAACTTCGACAAAAATCGATCAGGGCGATGCCTGGGGAGGTACTTTGACTTGTGATAATTTTATGAACCCGATGGGCATCTCTATCGGCGGTCTTGAGCCGGGTACGACCTATTATGTGCATATCAGTACGACAGGATCAAATTCGTTTGATGTTTATAGCGGTCCTGGAACGAAGTATGGTACCTATAGTCGCACCCATTCTTTTGGCAACAGCGGCTGGTCCGACTGGATAGCCGTGACAACGGATTCTCCCCACATTCCCGCAGACAATGAGTTACTCTACTGCGGTTTCGATGATTTCTGCATCCAGCAGGACTTTGCCAACCGTACTGTCGGTTCACTTCCTTTCGTGTGGGGCAACGGTATAGACAATAACAAGACCCATTTGCGCTGGCTGGAAAAAGGTGCTACTTGGAGTACTTACACTTTTTATGCCTTCAATAAAGCAGGGCATCAAGCCGATACATTCAATCTGGGCGAGCAGACGATGCTGGATGGACAAAGTGTCATCCGGGGATTCTCTCCGGACGAAACCGGTAACAACCGGGGTGGTTACGGCAATATCAACAATGTCGTGGTCGGCGATTTTGCGGGCTGGTATTGCAACCAGACCTCAAGGCCGCGTATGGGGCAGCTTCATTTACTTACCGATAGTGAATCGGTGAAGCCTTTCGTGCGTACGCCGGCCTTGACGGATGCTTATCTGGGAGATTCTAAAAAACTGTCGCCCTCGGGTACCTCTTGCACTTTGAGTTTCCACGCCGTGTACTCGTGTTACAGAAATGGAGATGGCACTCGATTTGGGTTGGATGTGATGGTTTACAGGGCCAAACAGGCAGGCTGGGAGAC
>CADAFY010000253.1 GCA_902787255.1 uncultured Bacteroidia bacterium | reverse complement strand
CAAAAGACAAATTTAATTTTTTTATTTAACTTTGCCAAGAATAAATATACAGAATGATGAATTTGCTCGTTTTTCTCCTGCAAACTACCGTTGATTCCAAAGAACTGGCCGAGCATATGGATTCCATACGCCGGGTCAGTCACAATTTTGCCCAGACGCTGGTGACCGACCCGGACACCGCTCTGCGGCAACTGGGACAGGACGCCATTGATTTCGGCTTGAAAGTCTTGGCGGCGCTTGCCATTTATTTTATAGGTATATGGGTGATTGGCCGCATCAAGAAAGTCCTGGCCCGGATGTTCACCCGCCGCAAGACCGACAAGACGCTGGCCTCCTTTGTCACGAGTTTCATTTCCTTTACCCTGACTGTCCTGCTCGTGGTGATGACCGTGAGCGCATTGGGTGTCAATACGACCTCCCTGGCTGCCTTGCTGGCGGCCGGCGGTATGGCCGTCGGTATGGCGTTGAGCGGTACGGTCCAGAACTTTGCCGGCGGTATTATGCTGCTGGCTTTCAAACCGTTCAAGGTCGGTGACTTCATTGAAGCGCAGGGCTTTGCCGGTACGGTGACGGAAATGACCATCGTCAGTACCAAACTGACGCTGCCCGACAACCGTTTTGTCTCCCTGCCCAACGGCTCGCTTTCCAACGGCACCATCAACAACTATACGCGCAATCCTTACCGTCGCGTGGAATGGAAAATCTCACTGGCCTATGGCACGGATGCCCAGGCCTGCCGGGATTTGCTCCTGAAATTGCTGAAAGAGGATAAGCGTGTACTTGACAGTACGACCAAAGGGGCCGGCGACCCGATGACGGCTCTGCTCAGTCTGAATGACAGTGCCATCGTGTTCGTCGTACGCGGCTGGGTGAAGCCCGCCGATTATTGGGATGTCTTTTTTGACTATAACCAACGCGCCTACACCGTCCTCCCGGAGAACGGATTCGGCTTCCCGTTCCCGCAGATGGATGTGCATATCCAAAATCAGTAAGAAAAAGTGACGCCGGCCTTTTGAGGGCCGGCGTAATTCTAACTCAAGTCGTTGCGCTTGCTGGGCGGCAAGAGTTTCAACAGGTCTTCGAGACTGAACATCCCGTTTCCTTCCGTTTTCTCTTCTTCAGGTTCAGGCGCTCCTAAAATTTCATCGATGAGATTGAACGCCTCTTGCAAAAGTTCACAAAGGTGGACAGTCTGTTCTTTTTCCTTTCCCTCGGGCATCGCATCGATGGCTTCTTCGGAAGGCAGTTCCTTATCGATGTCAGAGAGTTCCTTCTCCATATCACAGACAATGCCTTGGATCATCTCGAGATGTTCCAACATTGCCTTGAGGTCCTTGATGTCAGACCGGACCCTTGTTACTTTTTTGTTATAGCCTTTCATAAATGATTTGTACCCCCTAGGCGAATCGAACGCCTATCGTAGGAACCGGAATCCCAAATTTTATCCATTAAACTAAGGGGGCGTTGCGGGTGCAAAGATATAAATTTTCAGAATATCTACAATGAGAATATTCTATTTATTTCTCTGCGCGACCCCAATTATTTGACTTCGATGCGCAATCCGTCGTAGGCGACCCGGATGCCTTGGGCGCCCAATTCGGCATCCAACGCCGCGTGGACGGGCAGCAGGTGGGAGAGGTGGGTGAGATAGGATTGGGGGGCGCCGACCCGATGGAAAAACGCGATGGCTTCATCCAGTGAGAAATGAGACAGGTGGGGCGCCCGTTTGACACAGTTGACGGTGACGACTTCTACGCCCTTGAGTTTCTCCAGTTCGTTGTCTTCTATCAGGGCGAGGTCCGTCATATAGGCGATGGGACCGAATCGATAACCCATTACCGACAGTTTTTTGTTGCGGTCGTGCCAGCCTTGGATAGGGATGATGTCGGCCGTTTCCGGGTGGGCCGCCTTTTCTTCTTCCTCGGCCGGAGTGCGGTAATAGCCGCGGCCGCTTTCCCAATGCAGGCATTCTTCCCAGGTGTTGGAATGCACCGTGATGGGAACGCCCGGCCGAACGGGGTGGACCTGCCATTCCGGAGAACCCGGATAACGGGGCTCGGCAAAGGCGTAGGCGTATTCCCGGCGCAGCGATTCTTCTACGCGGCTTTCGCAATAAATGTTGATGGGATGGCCTTCCAGCAGGTTGAAGGAGCGTACGTCATCCAGTCCGCCCGTATGGTCCTTGTGGCCGTGGGTCAGCAGGATGGCATCCAAGTGGCGCACATCCTCGCGCAAC
>CADAFY010000252.1 GCA_902787255.1 uncultured Bacteroidia bacterium | reverse complement strand
TTCAAACAGTTTGTTGAAACTGGTGTTATTGCTACGGCCTGCTTTCTCAGAACCGGCAGCATCTGTGTTGATTATGCTGTTGTACCAGAAAGAGGCATTGTCGCCCTCCTCGATGGCGGCAAATCCACTCACTTTCAAGCCCTGTACAGGCTTAATGTTTACCGTGGCCTTCACGCTTCCGCGGAAGAAATTGCCGCTACCGTAGGACTCTTTCTGTTTCATGTTCTCGACAGGATTGACAAATCCGGTTTCGTCGGAGCGCCAGAAATATCCATTGGCATTATTCTCGTCATAAACAGGATACGTAGGATTGAGCAGGGCGGCATTCTTGAAGTCTCCGCAGAAATAGTCGTTCCTATAATGCATATAGCTAAGGTCGTACTGCAGGTCTAACCAGCCATCAAGCGCTTTCTGGCCGGCGGCAAGCTTTGCCATTATTTCCTGACGGTTTGTTGTCTTTGCGATACCCTCTGCATTCTTGTAATTGAAAGATGCACGATAGTTGAACTTTGAAGAAGACCCTACGATTGCCACATTGTGGTTATGGGCGATAGCGGCAGGACGGCATACTTCGGCCATCCAGTCCGTGCTATAGGATTCTCCACCGGGACCGACGTAAACATTGCCCACGGCCTTGCCTCCAGACAACTCGTTGAGGCTGCGGAACTGGTCTGCGGTGGCCATTCCAGTGCTGCGATTACGCACTGATACGGACGCATATCCGGAATACTCCACACGGAGGTTGGGGGTGTCGGAAAATGCATCTCCCCTCTTGGTGGTGATTATGATAACGCCGTTAGTACCACGCGTTCCATAAATAGCTGCAGCGGAGCCATCTTTCAGAACATCCATGGAGGCAATTTCATCCGGAGAAATGTTGTCTATGTTGGACACGGGAACTCCGTCTACGATGAAAAGCGGGCTGGTACCGGTACCTTTATCAAGAGTGGAAAAACCACGGATTTGGATATTGTATCCGGTGCTGGTAGGGTCTGAGGTCGTCTTAATGATATTCAGACCTGCCACCTTACCCTGAAGCAGTCCCATAGGGTTGGTCTTGACACCGGCATTGAAGTCCTCGCTTTTTATCGACGCCACAGAACCGGTCACCTCCTTTTTCTTCTGGGAACCATAGCCGATCACGACGACATCATCGAGAAACTGCATATCCTCGGCGAGGGTGATGGTCGCAGGGACGGCGGAGGCAGGGAAGACCTGCGTCGCATAACCGATGCAACTTACTTCAATCTCGGCCGAAGCGCTGGAGGCCTTCAGGACGAAGTCGCCGTCCAGGCCGGTGGAGACACCGTTGGTGGTGCCTTTTTCTATCACCGTAGCACCGATAACCGGTCCTTGGGAATCAACGACGACGCCTTTAACCTCATAACCGCCTTGGGCGGAAACTGTCGGGCTTAACATGCCCCCCCCAAGGAGGACAACAGCCACTGCGGTTAAAAATCTTTTCATTGGATGATATTGGGTTAAGATGATTGTTTGGATTTGACTTGCACGAGAAGTACGCTCAGCGCGCCGAGCACCAGGAACACGCCGGCGACGATGAACATCGACGCCTGGACGCCGCCGACGAGCTTCAGCACGAGCCCGCCCGTCGCCGCCGCGACAATCTGCGGCACGCAGATGGTGCCGTTGAAAAGCCCCAGGTAACTGCCCATATAGGGATTGCCCTCCAGCGCATTGGTCAGCAGCGTGAAAGGCAGGGCCAGCATCGCGGCCCAGGCGGTGCCGACGAGGAAGTAAGCCCCGCAGGCAAGGTACTGGTTGTGGATGAAAGCGACTGCCGTGAAGCCCGCAGCCCCGATCAGAAGACTCACGATATACGCCGTCCGGATGTTCTTGAACCGGGGCAGGACGAGGGCCCAGAGGATGGACCCGACGGCCTGGACGGCAAAGACGACGCCGACCCAGTTGCCGGCAGCCTGATAGGCGGCCGAAGCGGTGTCCGTGGTCCCGTCCCAGCAATTGAAAGCAAGGGTGCCGTTGGAATAGGTCCACATGTACAGGAAGGCCGACCAGCAGAAAAACTGCACGAGCCCGACTGTCCAGAAGGTCTTCGGCGCCTTGAAAAGCAGCTGGATCAGCCCTTCCTTCTTCTGCTCCGCCTTCGCGGGGTCGATGCCATGGAAGGTGGCGTATTCTGCCGGAGGCATCTCCTTGACTTTCAGGAAGGTATATAGCACACAGAGAATCAGGATGGCCGCTCCCACATAGAAGGAGGT
>CADAFY010000251.1 GCA_902787255.1 uncultured Bacteroidia bacterium | reverse complement strand
ATGGAAACCAGCTTGCCGTCCTGGTTTATGACAATATTCTGCACGTCCTTTTCATTATGCGCATCCATGGTAATGTTGCCTTTGGCGGTTTCTGTCTTGCCCTGTACCTTGATTACACCCTCTGTGACGTGCACGTCAATATCGCCTTTGGCATAAACCGTCCGCACATCCGCTCCGTTACTGCCGATCCCGACATTTCCGTAATCAGACGTTACCTTTACATTGCCATCATCAGATATAACCGTTTTTATAACCTCAATGTCCCCGGCTTTGGTTGTAATGTCTATGTTGCCTTTGGCGGCGATCCTCCGCACGTTGGATTCGTTGATAGACCTGTCGATCATCTCGTCGCGGGTGGCAATATGGTTCTTGAGGTTGGATACGGCATTCTCACAGGAGTCGTATGCACGGATGATCTTCATCGAAGTTTCGTTGTCCCCGATCTTCTGGAACAGGGAGGACATCTTGAGGAGTTCAAGGGCGTCCTGGGTCATGGTGATGGACAATTCTGCGAAAATCTCCCCTGTATGGTAATTGACCGAGTCGGCCGGACACTTCGACAGGGTCAGTCGGTTGTTCAGGAAATACTCCGCGGATTTGCGCTCCTGCCTCATATGGTCCGACATGGTTTTGATGTCGTCGATGTTGGCCACAAGCTCTGCGCGGACCAGCTCAAGGGCGGAGCGAACCTCGCGGCGGACATGGGCGCGGTCGATTACGCCCTGGACACTGAATGTGATGATGATACCAAGGACTACCGACAGGAGATGCCTGAAAAAAGCTTTTGTTGTTTCTCTCATATCCGTTATATGCTTTCCAAAGATAATAATCTTTTGCGGAAAAACACTTATTTTTGTAATGTCAAACCGTTCAAAATGTTCCGTTTCCGTATCATTCCAGTGTTGTTTTTCCAGCTAGCCGTCTTTTTCCCGGCCGTTGCGCAGGACAACACCCCCTTCGTCCGGCGCGTGTTGGACATGCTCCTGGAGCCGTCAGTCGAGCTCGACCCCGAGGCTGTGTATCAGCCGGCTGCCCGCTGGACCTTCGCCCTTACTGGCGACCTGAGGCAGGCCGGCATATCCCAGTACAATTTCTTCGACATGGGCGTGGACGATTCCAGTGAGGGCGTTACGGATGTTATCAGCAACATCTGGACGTCTGCGGAAACCCGTCTCCGCGGGGACATACACAAGGTCGTCGGTTTCCAGGTCGGTTATGGCAACATCAGTTTCAGCCTTGGGAAGAAAATCGGCGGCGGAGGAACCAACAGCACATATGCATTTGACTACATGAACGCCGGCTATGCCCTCCAGGTACAGTATTTCAGCTATTCTCAGCCGGTCGATTATTCTTTCGTCATCGGGGTCGATGGCGAAGCCCTGTACGACGAAACCGGTGTGACAGAAGACCCCGGTTCCATGAAAGCATTCATCGCCGATGCGATGTATGCCTTCAACCGCAGGTCTTTCGCTTACTCTGCGGCCTACAAGGGGAACAAGATGCAGCGCAGGAGTGCAGGCAGCTGGATGTTCGGTACCAAACTGATGCTCAGCGAGTATATGATGGAGCCCGGCGAGGAGGTTGTACAGTGGGCAGGCGGCCAGGCCAGGCATACTTCAACCCAGATATCCTTCGGCGGCGGTTACTCATTCAATTTCGTACCTTTCCACCGCCAGCCTTACGGTGACAGGGAAAAAGGACTGAGGAATCTTGTCTTCAATGTTACGGCCTTGCCGATGGTGACGCTTTTCAACCAGTTCACAGCCACGCATTACGAACTTGATCCCGATGCTGATACCATCGTTTTCATCCCGGTACAGAAGGCTGTCATGAACGGAAGGTTGAAGTTCAACTACATCGCACGGGCCGGTATCGGATTCACACGTGACCTGTTCACGGTCAACCTGTCAGCCAGTGTCGACAGTTTCGTCTATCAAGGTGAGACGGATCTTCCTGACAGCGACTGGCTGTATCGGTGGGCCGGCGCCTCAGGCGAGTTTACCCGCTGGTCTGTCGGACTGCGTCTGTGCAGGTGTTTCTAGAAATCGAATCCTATCGAGAAAGATACTGAGAAGCCCCTGAGATTGCACCATTGCACTCCCAGCATCATCGGGCCGATGATGGACTTCTGTCCCAGTTCCATTCCGAATGCATAGGCGGTAGGATTGGTCGTGACGAGGTCTTTCAAGAATTCCTTGTCCTGGAACACTCCTCCCCTGATGGTGAAGAAGTTCTTGTGGT
>CADAFY010000250.1 GCA_902787255.1 uncultured Bacteroidia bacterium | reverse complement strand
CCGCGCCGCTCAAACTCAGCGTAGGACCGGAGCAATACCTCTACGGGACCAACGAATATGTATACATCTACGACAAAGAGGATAAGGTCCGTCCGATATCCGAGGTAATGGCGGTGTTCCGCAATCCCAAATACAAAATCCCGATGGGCAGCGGACGCAAGATGGACTTCATTTGGTCCCGCAAAATCAGCGTCCCCGTCAACAAGGAACATGTACTCAAATACGGCATTCTGGATGCGAAATACGCCGACCGGATTCCCGATGAAATCGTCCTGACGATGTCCTCGGACAAGAGTTACCTCTCAAAGCCCGAGTTGTTTATGCTCGACCTGCTGAGCAATTACCAGTGGGACCGTCCCCTCCACCTGTTGAGTATGGGCGGTGACTTGAACATCGGCATCAAAGATTACCTGATGTACGACGGTTTCTCCTACCGTTTCGTTCCCATCAAGAGCAAGACCAAGATGTCGCAGCCGGGCTTCACCGACCCCGAGGACTTGTATCACAAAATGACGGAAGTCTATAAATGGGATGCCCTCAAGCGGACCGACTGGTTCGTGGACTACCAGAACCTCTACACCTTTATGGGCGTGATGAGCCAGCGTATGCTCTACGTCACTTCCGTCAAGGAAATGCTCAAACAGGCCGACCGGGACAAGGAAAATTCCCAACTTTGGAAGGACCGCGCCCGCCGCTTGCTGAACGACTGTATGGAGAATGTTCCCGAGGAGAACTTCCCGCTGGATGTCGTCTATCTGGGTTTCTCCAACGAGTTGATGGTATCCGACCTGGTGGAGTTGTTCTTCAAGGTGGGAGAGAAAGAAAAAGCCCTCGAACTGGCGGAGCGCTTCTATGAGAAATTGAATGGTTCCCTCCATTTCTTCGGCACTTATCTGGACTACGCCTACGACAATTTCGACACCGTCACACAACTCGGGATGAACCTGGGCAATATCCTGAAGAAAAACGGAGAGAAAGAGCGCGGTACGGAAATGATTTCCGAGACCATTGCCACCGCCTGCGCGTACGACGAAGACCTCCGCAAAGAATTTTTGGACGAGAAAGAGTAGGACGGCGATGAGAAAAAGCAGGATACGCCGATGCCAGCCCCGGCGCACGCCGGAAGGGATGCTGTTCCGCGATTTGGCGTTCGCCTATGCCCCCGTCGGCTACAACTGGCTGGAGCGTTTCATCCTCAACCACAAGCATAAGAATGCCCTGAAACAGGCCCGTAAAGAAGGCCTGGCCATCCTGGCCGCCAACGAGCGCGTCGCCTTCGACCTCCACCGCTACTACCGTGTCCCGGAAAAAAGCATTAAAATCTTATAATTTATGGCACAGATACCTACCCCTCACATTGAAGCCAAGGAAGGCGAGATTGCAGAGCGCGTCTTGATGGGCGGCGACCCGCTGCGCGTAAAATTTATGGCCGAGCGCTATTTGGAGAATCCCGTTCAGTTCAACGGGGTACGCGGAATGCTGGGCTACACCGGCCTGTATCACGGCAAGCGTGTCAGCCTGATGGGACACGGAATGGGAATGCCCTCCATCGGCATCTACAGTTATGAACTGTTCAACTTCTACGGCGTCAAGACCATCATCCGCGTCGGCTCCGCCGGGGCTTACCACCAAGACCTGCGCATCGGGGACCTCGTGCTGGCGATGGGTGCCTGCACCGACTCCAACTACGGCGCCCAATTCCAACTGCCCGGCACCTTCGCCCCCATCGCCGATTTCGACCTGCTGCGCAAGGCCGCCAACTGCTGCGACGAGAAAGGATACTCCTACAAGGTAGGCAACATTATGTCTTCGGATGTATTCTATTCCGCCAATCCCCGGCCCCAGGCCTGGATTGATATGGGGGTGCTGGCCGTCGAGATGGAAGCGGCCGCGCTCTATATGAATGCTGCCCGTTGTGGAGCCAAGGCCCTGACCATCTGCACAATTTCCGACCTGGTTCTTCACGGGACCGCGACCACGGCGGAAGAACGACGCACGACCTTCACCAATATGGTAGAGGTCGCGCTGGAAATTTGTTAGGGGTGCCCGGCAACGGCCGGGACAGGAATTACTTCAGGATTTTCTCGACGATTTTGCGAAGGGACTGCGCATCCGTCGGCTGCTCGGCATACAGTTCACCGTCTGCAATCACATACGTCGTAGGCAAATTCGCCACATTGTAGAGCATTACATTCGTAGAAGCCCCGCCCCGGATGTCACAGACATTGATCCAAGGCATCTTCTGCGCCTTCACCACCTGTGCCC
>CADAFY010000249.1 GCA_902787255.1 uncultured Bacteroidia bacterium | reverse complement strand
AATTTCTCTGCAACCCTTTTCCGATTATGTCTCTCGACAAACGATGTTGTGAAGAAGGTGCCTCTACAGTGCTGTAGAATGGCACCTTTGCACGCAATGGGGCCTTGCAAAGGGGTATTGCGTGACGAACTAGCTCTACAGGACTGTCTGCGAGGGGGTCTGTCACAACATCGTTCGTGGAGTCATTACCAGTCATCGTCCGGTACTGCCAGTATGAGCAATCCACAACATCGTTCGTGCAGTCATTACCAGCATATTCAAATTCAAAACTAAGTAATACTCGTTAATCAAAAAAATTGGATTTCTCTCAGCGATTTTCGCAGAATATTTATATCTTTGTAGGATTATTGAAATTTTAACAATTAGATATAGTATGAAAACAACAGGAAAGGTTACGGGCATTGTTTCTAACCTTGTGACGGTCAAGTGCGACGGTCCTGTATCGCAGAACGAAATCTGCTACATCACCACCGCCGGCACTCCCCTGATGGCGGAAGTCATCAAGGTCAATGGAGACACGGCCGCCGTCCAAGTGTTCGAGAGCACCCGCGGACTCAAAAACGGCGACACGGTCGAGTTTGAAGACAAGATGCTCGAAGTCGCCCTCGGCCCCGGTCTGCTGTCCAGTTCCTACGACGGACTGCAGAACAACTTGGCCACGATGACGGGCGTATTTCTCAAACGCGGCGAGTACACCGACCCGCTCGACCACGAGAAAGTGTGGGATTTCGAGCCCATCGCCAAGGCCGGCGACAAAGTGATCGCCGCCGACTGGCTCGGAGAGGTCAAGGAAGGCTGGCTGCCCCACAAGATTATGGTTCCCTTCTCATTCAAGGGCGAATATACCGTCAAATCTATCAAGGAAGCCGGCCAGTACAACATCGATACCGTCATTGCGGTCCTGACCGACGAGAACGGAGAGGACAAAGAAGTGACGATGACCCAAAGATGGCCTGTCAAAGTCGCCGTCAAGGGATACAAAGAAAAACCCCGCCCCAACCGCATTATGGAAACGGGCGTGCGTGTCATCGACACCCTGAACCCCATCGCGGAAGGCGGTACGGGCTTTATTCCCGGTCCTTTCGGCTGCGGCAAGACCGTGCTTCAGCACGCCATCGCCAAGCAGGGCGAAGCCGATGTCATCGTGATGGCGGCTTGCGGCGAGCGTGCCAACGAGGTGGTGGAAATTTTCGATGAATTCCCCGAATTGATCGACCCGCACACCGGCCGTCACCTGATGGAGCGTACCACTATTATATGTAATACCTCCAATATGCCCGTCGCGGCCCGCGAGGCTTCCGTCTATACGGCGATGACCATTTGCGAATACTACCGCGCGATGGGCCTGAAAGTCCTCTTGCTGGCCGACTCCACCTCCCGCTGGGCGCAGGCCTTGCGTGAGATGAGCAACCGTATGGAAGAGTTGCCGGGCGCCGACGCGTTTCCGGTAGACCTTTCCGCCATCATAAGCAACTTCTACGCCCGTGCCGGTATGGTGGTGCTCAACAACGGCCAGACCGGTGCCGTCACCTTCATCGGAACGGTCTCCCCGGCCGGCGGTAACCTCAAGGAGCCCGTTACCGAGAGCACCAAGAAAGCGGCCCGCTGCTTCTACGCCCTCGAGCAGGCCCGCGCCGACCGCAAGCGCTACCCGGCCGTCAACCCCATCGACTCCTATTCCAAATACCTGGAATATCCCGAAATCGACGAGCATCTGTCCGAGCGCATTATGCCGGGCTGGGTGGAAATGGTCAACAAGACCAAGAACATCATCCGCAAGGGCCGCGACGCCAGCGAGCAAATCAACATCCTCGGCGACGACGGCGTGCCGATGAACTACCACGAACTCTTCTGGAAGAGCGAACTCGTGGACTTCGTCATCCTCCAACAGGACGCGTTTGACGAAATCGACGCCCTCTGTCCCCTCTCCCGGCAGAAATATATGCTCCAACTCGTGCTGGACATCTGCGACCGCGAATTCGCCTTCGACGATTTCGAACAATGCCGCGACTACTTCAAGAATATGATTAACATCCTGCGTCAGATGAACTACTCGGAATTTGAAAGCGAGAAATTCCAGTCCTTCCACCAGCAACTGACCCAACTCCTCGAAAGCAATGGCAAATAAAGTATATCAGAAAACATTTACCCGCCTGGAGGCCATCACCAAAGCGACGGTCTCGCTGAAAGCGCCGGGTGTTTCCAATGATGAACTGGCGGTCGTGGACGGCCGTCTGGCCCAGGTCGTGAAAACCAAAGGTGACTTGGTCACCCTGC
>CADAFY010000248.1 GCA_902787255.1 uncultured Bacteroidia bacterium | reverse complement strand
CGCCTGATGCACGACCTCGATGTACTGCAGGCCGCCGGCGTAAGCAACCTGCGCGTACTGGCGGGCTCCGATGAGAACAGCGAGAAAAACCGCTCCATCATCCCTTATCTGCAGAGCGAGCCCGGCGTTCTCAATCCAGATCTGCTGACCGGCCTGGACTGGTTTATGGCAGAACTCGGAAAGAGGAAAATGACAGCCGTCCTGTACTTCAACAATCACTGCCCCTGGAGCGGCGGCTACACCTATTATGTCAAAAAGGCTACCGGCATCGAACCGCCGGCATACGGAACTCCCGACTATGGGAAATATGCCGGGCTTTTCGTCAAACTGCGCGAACCTCAGGAATTGTTCCTCAACTATGTCAAGATGATGGTGAGCCGCACCAACAGCATTACAGGCATCCCGTACAAGGATGACCCGGCCATCTTCTCTTGGCAGATATCCAATGAACCCCGCGCCTTCGCCGACAGCCTGCATCCCCGCTTTGTCGCGCTGATGCACGAAACCGCCGAACTGATTCACAGCATCGACCCCAACCACATGATATCCACTGGTATGGAAGGAAGACAGGGTTGTGAGAACGAACCGGAAGAATACGAGCAGGTACACGCTCATCCCTTGATTTCTTACCTAACCTACCACATCTGGCCGGACAACTGGGGCTTCAAGGACCTGTACGCCGACAGCGACAAAGAAATCCAGGACCATATCGATGTTGCCAGCAAATTGGGCAAGCCCCTGGTCATCGAGGAATTCGGTTTGGTGAGAGACGACAAATCATTCGACTATAACGCCCCGACGACGCACCGCGACGAATATTACCAATGGCTGTTTGAGAAAGTCAAAAACTCCGCCGCCACGCAAGACATCATCGCCGGGGCCAATTTCTGGGCATTCGCCGGCGCCGGACGCCAACGCGACATTCTGTGGCAGGAAGGAGACGACTTTATCGGAGACCCTCCTTTCGAGCCGCAAGGTCTGTTCTCCGTCTATGATTGCGACACGACAACCCTTGCCGTCATCCGGAAAATCAACGAAGAACTGAAATAATACATGCGACATCTTATCTTATCCCTCGTTACACTGTTGTCAACGGGGGTTTTATCGATTTTTGGAGGAAATAGGATATCCCTGGACGGGACTTGGCAACTGGACTACTGGGAGCAGGGCAAGGAGCCCGTCCGTTCTCCCGAAGCCCTGCAAGGGATTGCGGTCGAAAGCATCAGCGCACAAGTACCGGGCAATGTCGAACTGGACCTTTACCGGGCAGGCCGCATCGAAAATCCTGAAATTGACAGCCAGACCTGGCGCGTCCGTTACCTGGAAGGCTACCAGTGGAGGTACAGCCGCACATTTCAAACGCCGGGTAAGGAAAACGATGACGACGAAATCATTCTTGACTTCGAAGGTATTGACTGCTACTCCGACATCTTCCTCAACGGGAAACGGGTGGGAAGTACAGACAATATGCTCATTTCCCATCTATTTGACGTTACGGAATTCTTGAAAACGGATGGTTCCGAAAACCTGCTTGAAGTCTATATCCGCTCCAGCGTCATAGAAGCACGGAAAGGAATTCCCCCTGTCTTGAGCAACAATTGGAACCGTCCCGAGACCGTTACGACCCGCCGGGCTCCCCACACATACGGCTGGGACATCATGCCTCGTCTTGTCAGTGCCGGCATCTGGCGGAGCGTCTTTCTGCAAGTACGCCCTGCCGTTCATATCCGGGATGCCCATTGGATGACGGCCGAAGTCCATGTCGAACAAAAAACGGCGCGCCTGTTGCTGGATTGCGTGATTGCCTTCCCGCCCAAATACCAATCCAAGGGTATCTCCCGTCGGGTATGCCTGAAGCGGAACGGAACGGTGGTATTTGACAAAACCGAGTTGGTGGCCATGTTCTCCCAGCGCGTCAGAATCAACTTGGACAATGTTGATTTCTGGTGGCCTCGCGGCTACGGAGAGGCGGCTTTGTACGATGCGGAAGTCACCTTGCTAGACAGCAAAGGCCGCATAATCGACCAGAACTGCCAGTCAGTCGGCATCCGTACCATTCAGTTGGAACGCAGCGACATTCATACGGCGGAAGAACCCGGCCGCTTCTGTTTCTATGTCAACCAAGAACCGATTTTTATTCACGGGAGCAACTGGACGCCCCTGGATGCGCTGCACAGCCGCGACAAACAACATCTGGAGAAAGCCCTGGCCCTGGCCGTCGACCTCAACTGCAGCATGCTCCGTTGCTGGGGAGGCAATGTCTATGAGGATCACGACTTCTACGACTTCTGCGACCGCAACGGCATACTC
>CADAFY010000247.1 GCA_902787255.1 uncultured Bacteroidia bacterium | reverse complement strand
CCGTCCCGGAAGAAAGGGCAACGACCTCCGTCCCGCCCACATAGCGTTTCAGGTCCTGCTCGAAAGCGTTCACATTCGGACCCAGCGGCACCACCCAGTTCGTGTCGAACGCCTCCTGGATAAACGCCTGCTCCTTGCCCGACATATGCGCTAGACACAAGTATATTCTATTTTTCATACGAACCATTTTCTTTGATGCGACATGGGGAACCATACGCCACACACCCGTCAGGGATGTCTTTCAGCACGAGGGAACCGGCTCCAATACAGCAGTTCTTCCCAATTTTCACCCCTTGGATGACAGTCGTTCCTGCACCAATCCACGTCCCTTCTCCAACAGTAACATTTCCACACAAAGTACAATGCGGAGCGATATGCACAAAATCCCCCACGATGCAATCGTGGTCGACGCTCGCGCCCGTATTGACGATGCTGTGCCGGCCGAGATGGACGCAAGGTTGCAAGATGGCCCCTGCCATCACCACGCTCCCTTCCTCTACCGTTGCAGAAAGAGATACGATTGCGGAACGATGAATGGCCGTTCCGAATGCGACATTTCCCAGGCCTTCCACAATTTTGCGCCTCGCCACGCAATTCCCCACGCTCACGATGACGGGTGAAAGCCCTTCCGCCGAATGAAGGACCGGCATTCCGTCCAGGCTTTCCACCTGCGGGTCGTCATCCACCAGTCCTAAAACCTTTATACCTTGGCTTTCCAAGGCATCCTTGATCACCTTCGCGTGACCGCTGGCACCATAGAGATACATAGTTAGTTCAATTCTCGGATTACTTCAAATGCTTCCGCTCGCACACGCCCCACCGTCGCGCCACGCCACTTGCCCAAGGCCTCGATGGCTTCCAAAGAACGCGAAGACGGAAAAGCTTTCAATTGAGAGGCATAACAAGCCATCGCCTGCAACTTCAAAGCAAATTCTTCCTCGTTCAAAGCCTCAAAACGGGTCGGAACAAACACATCCGAGCCGACGGGTTCTGCCCACTCGGTCTCGGACAAGGTTTCATACGCATAAATATTGCGCACACACGCATCAGGGAACGGACGGGCCGCCACCAGAGCCGCCTCGTGAATCGCCCGATGGTCCTTGTGCGCATCGCCCCGATGGGGAATATAAAGGGTATCCGGACGAAGTTCCCGAATCACCTGCGAAAAAGCCCCCGCTATCTGATAGAGGGGATATTGGTCAAGCGCCGGAGCCGGCAGTTCCAGGAAACGGGTTTCCCGCACGCCCAACAGGGCGTGTGCCGCCCGCGCTTCCGCACGGATAGCGGCAATCTGCTCCGGGGTAAACAACTCGGGTGCGCCTACAGAAGCATTGGTCGCAATAAGTACATAGGCCTCATCCCCTGCGGCAACGGCTTTCGCCATCAACCCGCCACAACCGAGCACTTCATCATCGGCGTGCGGAGCAATTACTAAAATCTTATGCATAATGGAACAAATTTAGCTAATCGTGATACACTATTCTATCGACAATGGTTTTGACCTCCCGGCGGTTTTCCTCCAATTGCACGGGTGTCCATTGCTTCAGGTCTTCCCAGCAAGAACGCACCTTGGCTACTTCTTGAGCGAAGTCAATGGCCATCGGAGAGTCACCTCCCTTGAAGGTTCGTGAGAGAATGACAGAGGAAGAACCCAGACGGAAATGCTCAGCAAGAATCTTGTCTGCCGGCAAAATGCCATCCCCAATGCGGGCGATACCACCGAAGCCAAAAGGCATCCCTTTCGCCTTACATTTATCCGCAATATAATCTAACAAACCGCCGGCCAAGGGTTCAAACAAGAAATTGAGCCCCAGACTGATATGCAAGTCATTCAGGCCTATAAAAATCTCATCCACGCCCTTGACCGCCAGGATGTCGTCCAGACGCGTCATCGCCGCCGCCGTTTCCACCATGATGCAGACTTTCGCCCGTCCCCGGACGCAATCCACATAGGTCTTGACATCGTGGGCGTCCATTACCATCGGCAACATCAGCACATCCGCACCGTAAGCGATGGCCTTCTCCACCTCTTTCGCAGTATAGGGATGAACGGGATTGGTCCGCACCAGCAATTCAGACTCGCGGACAACATTCCGCAAGGCGGGAATCTGTTCGATATCATTGTAATACTTCACCGTATCCCTGCCGCGTTGTCTTTCGGCCTTCCCAATGTACTCCAAATCATAAAATATCCTGTCCACACCCGCCTGCTGGGCAGAAATGGCATCCTCCGGCGTCGAAGCCAGAATCATCAATGTAAAATCAGACATATCTATACGCTTAGGTTCATCATTTTCATACGGTCCCGCCAGGTCAATTCCACCATACGCTCCCGGTTGAAGAGCG
>CADAFY010000246.1 GCA_902787255.1 uncultured Bacteroidia bacterium | reverse complement strand
CAGTTCTGGAGGTCATCGGTGGAGACCAGTTCATAGTCGTAGAGATCGTAACCGCGCTGGTTGGGCAGGTCATGGCTGCAGATGATGTAGATGCGGTCGTTGAACACGAAGGCGTTTGGGTCGGCCGTGTACACATGGCTGATAACGGGCTGGTCGGCTTTGACTACGCCGATTGAGCACACGAACGTGCAGAGGATCGTGAACAGCGCTTTCAGAGTTTTGTGGGACATAAGTTGACTCCTTGTAGTTTGTTTGCCAGCGGCCAACCGGGTAGCGATACCAGCCGGTTGACCGCTTTTTATGTTCAAAATGTTTGATTCGGATCAGTTTGCTCCATCGGCCTTCTGCTGAAGCTCGCGCATTTTTGCACGATAGGCGGCGGGATCACTCTGACGGAGAGCCTGAGCCGCCTTGTATTCATCCGGGAACTTTTCCTGGATCTGGCTGACCGTGTTGACGGAAGAACGAGGTCCGCCTTGGCCCGCGCCCTGACGCTGGCCGCCTTGACCGAAACCGCCCTGGCCGCCCTGGCCTTGACGACGCTGTCCACCCTGACCGGCCTGTCCGCCCTGGCCTTGACGACGCCGTCCGCCTTGGCCACCTTGACCAGCCTGGCCTTGCGGACGCTGTCCGCCCTGACCGGCCTGACCGGCCTGGCTTCCGGCTGCTTTGCCCGCGATGCCTTCCTGCGTCTGGACCACTTCCTTGATCGTGCCGTCTTCGTTGAAGAAGAGTTCATCGACGCAGACGGAGCGGCGGAGGCTCTGGCCTCTCTGACCGTCGCGGTTCAATGTGCCGTTATGGTAGAAGAGATAGGTGTGCCCCTTGAAATCGACCACGCCGGGGTGGATCGTGAAGCTGTTGCGAGCGGGGCCGGTAACCTGTCCGCGGAACGTCCAGGGACCACGCGGTTTTTCGGCTGTGGAGTAGTTGATGGTTTCGCCGCCGCCACCGCCGGAACCGGCATAGATGTTGTAATAGATTCCATTGCGCTTGTAGAGCCACGGCCCCTCGATATAGCGCTGAAGCTTCAGGTCGGTGATCTCACCGTCGATCTCGGTCATATTGTCTTTCAGCTTCGCGATGTAGGAATTCTGTCCCCATGCGAGCCAGGCGGTGCCGTCGTCGTCGATCAGCACGGTCGGGTCGATGTCGTTCCAGCCGCGGCCGGGGGTGTCCTTGTCCTCAACGAGCGGCTTCGGATGAGGTTTGAACGGACCGACCGGGGTATCGCCGATGGCGACGCCGATGCACTGTCCGCCGGTCGGAGTGTTATAGGTCACATACCAGTAGAACTTGTCGCCCTTCTGGATGCACTGGGCCGCCCAGGCGATGCCCTTCTTGCCGTTCGGGAAGTCTTCCGGACGGAGCTTCACGCCATGGCTGCGCCAGTGGATCATGTCGGTCGTGGAGTAAACGCGCCAGTCGGCGATATTGTAGTTGCCGGGCAGGCCGATGTTCTCGCCGTCCTTGTAGATGTCTTCGCCGGTGTAGACGTACAGGCGGTCGCCGACCACCAGCGGGGCCGGGTCGCACGTCCATGCGTCCGTGAAGATCGGGTTCCCGCTCGGCTCCAGGTCGACGCCGTCGTAGAGGACATCCTTGGAGTCGGCTGCGGAGACGGTCGCCGAAAACGCAATGGCCGCGACCGCACCGAGAAGAAGATGATGGAATTTCATGGTTCACCTTTCATGTTTGGTAAATGGGGGTGGTTAAAAAGGTTGTCACGTGGATGGAGGCCATTCTTCATCCCCGCGGTCATTAATGTAACGTACGGAAATGCGTTTTTCAAACGGATTTGGAACCCGTTTCCGTTTTTGCCCACGCTATTTTCTGTTTTATCGACATAAGGAACGTTACATATCGTGGGCCATCCTGCCCGGTCTTTTGTATTCATGCTCGTCCATGATCGACACGAAACTTGGCTCGAACTATAAGCTCGTTTCTGGCGAACGCAAGCTCGGACAGGCAAAATGGTCGCCAATTCTGAAATGAAATAAATCATTGGTTCTGGGGTTTTATTACAAAAGAATCCGAAAAAAGTATCCTCGATAACATCCGATAAGCACGAAATCATTTCATGCTTGCCGAGCTTTCGACCTTTTCCCGCGCTTTATGCGAAGATTTCCGGCAATTTCTTTCCGAGCTGAGCATAATCGGGCATGTTTTATGCGAAGATTTCCCGAAAATTCTTTTCGGCGGATCACCGGCTTCCGAGAGCGCAGAGAAAAGTTTTTCTATGCAGATGTTTGGGGAGCATTTATACGAAAAAGCAAACCTCTTCCTGTGGCATTTTGAGGGTAAAATTCAAAAAATGCGAGTGAGTAGAGGTCGTTTGTTCGAATAAAGCGCGCTTG
>CADAFY010000245.1 GCA_902787255.1 uncultured Bacteroidia bacterium | reverse complement strand
GGGCTTCGGACCGCTGCTGCAGGCAGCCATGCCGAAGACGAGGGAAAAGGCCAGCAGTAACGCCAGTATTTTTTTCATAGTTATCCTCCTTGTTATACAACGGAACCGGAATCGTCCGGAACCGGTTCTGCCGTTTATTTTACTATGACAGAGCGTATTTGACAAGAAATCCTGCGGAAGAGCATCTTATGCAAAAGTCGTGATAATTCGCCCGCAATTATGCAGGAATCGTCATTGACGAAGCGCTGCGCCGGGTCTACAATCTTGCGTGGTGGATGAACCGGATGGAAAATGCCCGCTTTGGGCAGCCGTCGAGGAAAACCGTTTCCTGCGCCAGGGAAACAGCGAAGCTTTCAGGCCAAAGACCATCCGCGGACACCGTTCTGGAGAATGCAGGCGACTGCTGCCGAAGGAGCAATGCTTTCAGGCAAAAGGACAGAAGCGACAGGGCGAATGTTTTCCTTGCCGTTTTTTATTTTTTGACCGGAGGCAATACCATGCAATTCATCCAGGGGATCGGCGCGCTGATCCTTACGCTCGCGGTGTTTTCCGCGTTTTCACTCAAATGTCCCAAGGGCGACGAGGCCATGGGCGGACTGGCCAACGCGGCCATCGCTTCGTTCCTCGTCGAAGCCATCTTTCAGTATATCCTGGGCGATTTCGCCGGCGTGCCGCTGTTTGCGGCGATCGGCGGCGCCGCGGGGTCTCTGGGCGGAACTGCTTCCGCCATCCTCGTCAGTCTGGACTATACCGCGGTCCAGGCCGTCCTCGTTTCGTTGCTCTTCTGCCCCTGCGCGCTCGCGCTGGAGTTCTTCATGCCCCGGGCCAGGAAACCGATGGACAAGGTCTACCTGTCACTGGCTGTCCTCGTGTCGGTTGTCCTGTTGATCATAGTCTTGCACTATTGCGTCTGGTACGAGATCACTTCTGACAGATATGTCGAAAACCGGAAGGACATTCCGCCCATGCTGATCAACCCCGCATTCTTGGGACTGATCCTGACGGCGCTTTCATTCGGCGATTTCCTGTGGGCGAAGTGGCTGTCCAGGCGTTTCAAGGAAGAGGACCGCACCGTCACATTCTTTTCCGACCGCCAGAGCGTTACGCTCAAGGTTGCTGACATCGCATACATCGAGTCAAACGACACGGAAGTCCGCATCGTCACCCAGACCGGGGAGTCATTCCGCAACAAGACGGGTATCACCCAATGGGAGAATCTCCTGGGAGACGGTTTCTTCAGGATCCATCGTTCCTATCTGGTCAATCTCGCTTCCTCACACCTGGCCTCCGCCGACACGGTAACGGTCGGCGAAACCCGGCTCCCGGTTTCGCGAAAGTATAAAGAATCCGTCTTGTCGGCTCTGGACAAGACGGAAAAACAGGACTTATTGCCGTGACCTGGCCGTTACGGAGATGACACCGCGGCCGTCGGTTTCGCCTTCATATTTCCCTTCTTCCTTGAGGGCCTTGAGGAACTCGGCCGCCGAACGACCCCTCATTTCTTCAAGACCGGCGATATCCTTGACATCCAAGGCCTTGAACTCCTCTTCGCTGACAACTGTTCCGTTGACGACGAAGACCGAATTCTCCATATCTATCTCATCGAAGAAGGATGCAAGCTCGGAAGAAAACCCTGAAGAGGTATTGGTCGTGGTGATGTTGACGGTATTCCCCATCGGGACGGTTTTGATCGTGTGCGTACGGACTATTTTCGAACCGACATCGGTCAGGGTGATGTCATAGGCCGAGATGGTCTTGCCGTTCAGTTGGGAGCCTTTGAAGTCTTTCACTTCGACATTGTCGATTATGAACACGTTCGTGGTGTCCGCGTTGGCTGGAACGGCAGCCGTGCCCAGTGCGACGGCACAGATGGTGGAGAGGATGATACTTGCCATAATCTGTCGTGTTTTAATTCTTGGACTTGGTCGTCACGATAACGACTCCGCGGCCGTCGGTTTCGCCGTCATATCCCTTGTTCCTCTTGAGGGACCGCAGGTATTCCGCCGCCTCCGCACCTGTCAAGGCCTTTACATCAGCAATGTCCTCGATGTCCAGAAAGTTGAACGTCTGCCGGCTGACCCTCGCACCGTTAAGGAAGAATACAGCATTCTCCAAATCTTCCGGAGCCATAGGGACGAGTCCCGTAAAGCCGGATGAAAGCCCCCTTGTGGCAACTGCGGCAGAGTTCCCGGAAAGAACGGTTTTGATTATGTGCCTGCGCACAACATTCTGCCCCTCGTTTGTCAAATTGATATTGTAGGTCGAGATGGTCTTACCGAGCAGCTGGGAACCATTGAAGTCATTGACATCGACATAGTCGATCACATAGACGTCAATTGTGTCCATCTGGACGGAAGGGGATGCCGCGCCCAATGCTACGGCACAGATGGTGGAAAGTAAAA
>CADAFY010000244.1 GCA_902787255.1 uncultured Bacteroidia bacterium | reverse complement strand
GGAAAATTGAAAACTTTAAAATTTATAATATTATGATCAAACCTTTAGCAGACAGAGTGTTGGTTGAGCCCAAAGAGGCTGAGACCAAGACGGCGTCGGGTCTTATCATCCCGGACACCGCAAAAGAGAAACCCCAGATGGGAACCGTTGTGGCCGCCGGCCCTGGCAAAAAAGACGAAGCGATGGAAGTCAAGGTGGGCGACACCGTGCTCTATGGCAAGTATGCGGGTACCGAGGTGACCTTTGAGGATAAAAAATACCTCATCATGAAACAGTCGGACATTTTGGCAACGCTGTAAGCGCGTTTGTCAGGTAAAATTTTACAATTATGGCAAAAGAAATCAAATTCAATATGGAAGCGCGCGCCCAGATGCAGCAGGGCGCCGACGCATTGGCTAACGCCGTCAAGGTGACGCTCGGTCCCAAGGGACGCAATGTCGTCATCGACAAGAGTTTCGGTGCTCCCCAGGTGACCAAGGACGGTGTGACCGTCGCCAAACAGGTCGAACTGGAAGACCGTATGCAGAATATGGGCGCCCAGATGGTGAAAGAAGTGGCCTCCAAGACCAACGATCAGGCCGGTGACGGTACGACCACCGCGACCGTGCTGGCCCAGGCCATCATCAATGTCGGTCTGAAAAACGTCACGGCCGGCGCCAACCCGATGGACCTCAAACGCGGCATCGACAAAGCGGTTGCCGCCGTGGTCGCTGATTTGCGCAAGCAGAGCCAGGAAGTGGGAGAGGACTATGCCAAGATCGAGCAGGTCGGTACCATTTCCGCCAACAACGACAGCTATATCGGCAAACTGATTGCCGACGCGATGGCCAAGGTCAAGAAAGACGGCGTCATCACCGTCGAGGAAGCCAAAGGCACCGACACCGAGGTCAAGGTCGTGGAAGGCATGCAGTTCGACAGAGGCTACATTTCCCCCTATTTTATGACCAACGGTGACAAGATGGAAGCCGTGCTTGACGATCCTTCCGTCCTCATTACCGACAAAAAAATCTCCACGATGAAGGATCTGCTCCCGATTCTGGAACCCATCGCCCGCGAAGGCCGTTCCCTGCTCATCATCGCGGCGGATGTGGACGGCGAGGCCCTGACCACCCTCGTGGTCAACAAACTGCGCGGTTCGCTCAAAGTGGCGGCCGTCAAAGCCCCCGGTTTCGGTGACCGCCGCAAAGAAATGTTGCAGGACATCGCTACCTTGACCGGCGGTATGGTGGTTTCCGAGGAAAGAGGATTCACCCTCGAGAACTGCACCCCCGATATGCTCGGCCACGCGGAGAAAGTGGTGATGACCAAAGACAACACCACCATCGTCAACGGCTCCGGCGACAAAGAGGCGATTGCCGAACGCGCCCAGAGCATCCGCAAACAAATCGAGAACACCAAGTCCGACTACGATCGCGAGAAACTCCAGGAGCGCCTGGGCAAACTTGCCGGCGGTGTGGCCGTCCTCTATGTGGGCGCCGCGACCGAGGTCGAGATGAAGGAGAAGAAAGACCGCGTGGAAGACGCCTTGAGCGCGACCCGTGCGGCGGTTGAGGAAGGTATCGTGCCGGGCGGCGGTGTCGCTTACATCCGTGCCATCGATGCTTTGAAGAAACTCAAAGGTGACAATGAGGACGAGACCACCGGTATCCACATTGTGGCCCGCGCCATCGAGGAACCCCTGCGTCAGATTGCTGCCAACGCCGGTGTTGAAGGCAGCGTGATTATCCAGAAAGTCCGCGAGGGCAAGGGTGATTTCGGCTACAACGCCCGCACCGAGGAATATGTCAATATGTTCGCCGCCGGTGTCATCGACCCGACCAAGGTGGCCCGCGTCGCCCTCGAGAACGCTGCGTCCGTCGCCGGAATGTTCCTGACCACCGAATGCGCCATCGCCGACATTCCTTCCAAGGAGCCCGCTCCGATGGCCAACCCGGGCATGGGCGGAATGATGTAATCGCAAGCTTTTAGAAAATTTTGAAACAGCGCAAGAAATTGCGCTGTTTTTTTTATCTTTGCGGGGATGAACAATTTTAGAAACATTTTGTTGAAAGGGCTGTTGGCCCTGGCCTTGCTGCTCCCGACTTTCTGTTTTGCCCAGGAAGAGGAGGGCATCACGCCGCAGCAGCGCGCTTTTCTGGTGGAATTGCGTCAATGTCTTTTGACCGGCGACAAAGAGGGGGCGGCCAATCATCTTTGCTTCCCCGTTCCGTTGTATCGAGCTGGACAGGGAGCATTTCCTGGATGAATTCGACCAACTTTTCCCGGAATCTTTTATCCAGTCAATGAAGGAAGATTCGTTCATCGGGACTATTGGCTGGAGGCCGGTCATCTATCTGGGCGGGGAAATCTACGGCGAGTTTGAAGACGGACTTTACAAGATAGAGTACTATCACCACCCCTTTGATTTCTCCCAAGAATGGGAGGCTGCGGTTGAGATCCGGAAACAACAGTTGCATCCTTCTTTGCGGGATTTCGAGCGTCCGGAAAAGATTGCCCAGACGAACGAGTATATCCTGATGATTGACTACGCTGAAAAGTACGGGTACCGCCTGGCCCTCTGGGAGAAGCCCGCTTCCTTGATGGATAAGCCGCAAACGGTCGTGTACAACGGCATCTACGAATTGGAGGGGACGCTGCACAACCTGTACGCTTCTTTCACGGCCGATGATGGCCGCCGCTACGATGTCACGGATTTTGACGGACCGGGGTTCTACATCGCGGAGCCGGGCGTCGGTCCGGTCTATTTCGCGATGTATGAGCCTGCCGATGCCTTGTTCACGATGTATGCCGATGAGGACGCCACCGGGCGCTGCGGATGTTCCCGTTGCCCCCTCTGCAGATTCTTAGGCTCTCCCTGCGGCATCCTCGTCCTTGTCGGCGCTGTCGTCCTGGTCCTTTTGGCCGCCGCATTCCTTTTCTTCCGCTGTCGCAAAAAGCACTCTGCTTGAAAAGCCCTATTTGCCCCAGGCGTCTGCTTGAATAGACCTTTGGGGACCCCAAGCGCTCTCCTTATA
The DNA here is from genome assembly GCA_902787255.1 of uncultured Bacteroidia bacterium. Lineage (GTDB taxonomy): Bacteria > Bacteroidota > Bacteroidia > Bacteroidales > UBA932 > Cryptobacteroides. Next base: position 509 of record CADAFY010000244.1, on the reverse strand, counting down.
ACGCTATCTCCGCTTTTGTGAAAATTTCCCACTGCCACTTTTTGGCAGTGTAATACCTTATCTTTGCATCGTGAAAAAAGCGTATGATTATGAAAAAGATTCTTGACACGATGTGTGAAATTGCGCAGAAGTTGCGCGGAGATTCCGAGAGGAAAGAACTCAGTCTTGATGAGGCAAACTTGCAGCGCGTGGAGCCCGAGTTGCAGGAACTGCGTCAGAAATTGGGGATGAATACGATGCAGGTACTCATTTTGATGGCGCTGGTACATCATTCGTATCGCAACCGTACGGATGGCGATGACATCGCCCGTTTTTTGGGAATGGATTACATGAAATTCCTCACCTACGACGAGGAACTGGAGACGCTTCGCAAAAAAGGTTATATCCGAAAGAATAAAGAAGAATATTATTCCATTCCGCCCGAGGTCCTTCGTGATTTGAGGGAGAACAGGGCCGTCGCCCCCAAACCGCTGACGGGACTCTCGACCGCACAGATTCTGGGAAGGATG
>CADAFY010000243.1 GCA_902787255.1 uncultured Bacteroidia bacterium | reverse complement strand
GATGCTCCGATACAGATATTGTCCTCTCCGGTGATGTCGTATATGGAGGAGAATCCTACGCCGGCATCCTTTGACACTATGCTGGTGTCAAAATCATAGAAAGCCGTTTCCTCAGGCTTGAACATGGCGCACGCCTGCTGATCTTGAAGGATTGGATGGAGGGATCGTCCTATATCGAATTCGACGGGACCGACTTACACATCCGGTAAGACGGGCTTTTTGGGATATTCAAAGAAAATGGAGTAGTAAAGGGCGTCGAATTCGCCCTTTTGCCATTTCTGGACCAGTTCTTCCGTGACTTTGTCCTGGCCCTTGGGGTCGTAGCGGGATTTCAGGTTTTGGCCGAAAATGCGGGCCACACCCTGCCAGAAGCCGGCCACGAAGCCGTTTTTGTAGTCTTTGATGATGGAATAGGCGTTCCGGCCGATTTCCCGGTCGCACAGGCGCACCAGCAGGCGTCCCTGGGACGTGGTCATCCGCCGCAGGTGCGGTTCGAAAGCTTTCAGGAGCTCTTTCTGCCGGGCGGAGATGTAGGCGCGTTCGGCCGCTCCGGAAAGATGGCGGGCCTTGATGGTGCTGTCCACTTCGTGTTCCAGGCGGGCCGCCATCAGGGCGTAGGGATAGACCTTGCTGAAATGATAGACCAGTTTGTAGTACTGCCGGTAGTCTTTGCGTTTGCGGACCCCTTTGGGAAAGACCCATACGGGCGGGATGTCGTCCACATAGGTGGTGTCGCCGCGTTCATCCACCACGACGCCCAGGTAGCCGGCATGCTTGCCGGGTTTCTGGGCAAAGCCCTCGGGGTCCGGCAGGATCAGCAGGCAGGTCAGCAGGACCCAATATGCGCGCCATTTTGTCATTTCCGACGCAAATTTACGCAAATTCCGTACGATGCCCCGAGGTTTGTGTCGAAAATGCAGGCAAGAATTTTTCAACAATGTACGTAAGTCGCTGAAAATCATAATACTTAAGTGTTAAAAATGCCGGTCGAAAATGTTGAAAAATTTTTTAGAAATAGTTTGAAATCCAATATTTTTTACTAACTTTGCATCCCAAAAAATTGGGTAGAGTTCGCCCAACCAGCTGATACTCAATGATTTGGAGAAATTTAGGAAATTAATTAAAAGTAATACAGCAATGTTACAGCCTAAGAAAACAAAATTCAGAAGGGAGCAGAAGAACGTGATGAAAGGCATGGCCCAGCGTGGCAACCAGCTCGCGTTCGGTTCCTTCGGTCTCAAGACGCTTGAGAATTGCTGGCTGACTGCCCAGCAGATCGAGGCCGCCCGTCAGGCGATTTCCCGTCGCATGAACCGTGAGGGCCAGATCTGGATCCGCATCTTCCCTGTGAAACCGTTCACGAAGAAGCCGCTCTCTACCCGTATGGGTAAAGGTAAGGGTGATCCCCAGGGTTTCGTCGCTCCTGTGACGCCCGGTCGTATCCTCTTCGAGGCCGAGGGTGTGTCGCTTGAGATCGCCAAGGAGGCAATGCGCCTCGCTTCCCACAAACTGCCCGTAGCTACGAAGTTCATCGTTCGTCGGGATTATGTTGAATAATATAATGGAGATAAGCAAATGAAAGCAAAAGAAGCACGCGAGATGTCTATCGCCGATCTGAAAGATCAGATCCAGCTCAAGAAAAACGAGCTCGACCAGAAGAAACTCAACCACGCGATTTCTCCATTGGAGGATACCTCTTATTTTAGCAAGACGCGCAAGGACATCGCCCTGATGATGACGATCCTCGCCGAGAAAGAAAACGCACAGTAACAAGTAAGTCTTATGGAAAGAAATCTTCGTAAGGAAAGAATAGGTCTGGTGGTCAGCAGCAAGAATGACAAGACCATCATCGTCGCGGTCGAGACGCGCAAGAAGCATCCCCTCTACGGCAAGTTCATCAAGCAGACGACCAAGTTCGTCGCCCAGGATGACAAGAACGAGTGTGGCGAAGGCGACAAGGTCCGCATCATGGAGACCCGCCCCCTGAGCAAGACCAAGAACTGGAGATTAGTTGAAATCATAGAAAAAGCCAAGTAGTATGATACAGCAGGAAACCCGTTTACAGGTGGCTGACAACAGCGGTGCAAAGGAAGTTCTCTGCATCCGTGTCCTCGGCGGTACGCACCACCGTTACGCAACCATAGGCGACAAGATCGTCGTCACTGTCAAGAGCGCGATTCCGGGCAGCGATGCCAAGAAGGGCACCGTTTCGAAAGCCGTTATCGTGCGCACCAAGAAGGAAATCCGCCGTCCGGACGGTTCTTATATCCGTTTCGACGACAATGCTTGCGTTCTCCTGAACAACGCCGGCGAACTTCGCGGCACCCGTATTTTCGGTCCCGTCGCCCGTGAGCTCCGCGAGAACTACATGAAGATCGTTTCACTGGCACCTGAGGTCCTTTAATCATCGGTACATTATGAA
>CADAFY010000242.1 GCA_902787255.1 uncultured Bacteroidia bacterium | reverse complement strand
ACCAATTGAATCTCGTCAATCGCTTCCAGAGAAATGGGATTGCCACCGCCGGGAAGATTGGAGGACAAACCATAGTTGTTGTTGAAATTGGCGGCATCCACCGTAAAATTGGTCATACGGCCGTCACCGCCGGCAATGCTCATCCCGTTGGCGTAGGGGCTATATCGAATCATGTCCGCAATGCTCCTTTCGATGGTCGGCATATTGTCCATTTGCTTGCGGGTGAAATTGACCGCGGAACCGGTACGGGCCAGATGGAGTTTGTCGGCTTGCTCCAGAATAGTAGCCGCGTCCAGTTCGCTTCGGGCAAGCAAGGCGTCCAGACGGGTGTTTTCACCCAGTACAAGGGTCAGATTCTTGAATTCCACTTCCGCATAGCCGGGCGTACTGAAGACCACGCGATAAGGGCCGCCGCTTCTCATTCCGGAAAGGGTATAATGCCCGTTGGAGCTGGTCACACTATAATAAGGCGTACCGGTAGGCTCGTGGACGGCCAGCACCGTTACGCCGGGAACAGGTTGACTGGAAGGCGTTTCTACAACAAGTCCCGATAACTGCGAGGTGGTCACCTGGGCATATATCAACGGGGAAGCGAATATAAAAAACAAGAGAATGAGTATGGATTTTTTCATCAAAATTTCTTTTAAAATTATAAGCACCCCACAAGCGTTTTCATCGAACTTTTTAATAAACGGGTTCGCAATCCGGGACGCGAAGTTACGAAAATATCTTGGAAAATAAAGATTTTTATCTACCTTTGCAGCCACAATACGGTGTGGACAGATTTGTCTGCTTGCAACCACTTAAAAAAATGCTAAAATGAAAAAAAATTATCTCTTCACGTCGGAGAGCGTGTCCGAGGGACACCCCGACAAAGTATCGGACCAGATTTCCGATGCCATTCTGGATCAATTCCTTTCCCAAGACAGCGAGGCCAAGGTTGCTTGTGAAACCTTTTGCTCGACCGGACTGGTCGTGGTAGGCGGCGAAGTCAGCAGCGAAGATGCGTATGTGGACATTCAAAGCACAGTGCGCAAGGTCATCGAGCGTATTGGCTACAACAAGGCCGAGTATATGTTCGACGCCCATTCCTGCGGCATTCTCTCTGCGATTCACGAGCAGAGTCCCGATATCCATCAGGGAGTGGTCCGCAGCAACGAGGATGAGCAGGGAGCCGGCGACCAGGGTATGATGTTCGGCTATGCCTGCACGGATACTGCCGAGTATATGCCCCTCCCCTTGGCCTTGTCGCACAGGACTTTGCAGGTGTTGGCCTGGCTGCGGAAATACACGGACAAGATGCCCTATCTACGTCCGGATGCCAAAAGCCAGTTCACGATTGAATACGACGGAGAAAGCGGTCGTCCGGTGCGGGTGCATACGGTGGTGGTTTCGACCCAGCACGATGATTTCGACAGCGAAGCCGCAATGCAGCAGAAAATCCGCGAGGATGTGCTCGAAATCGTTTTCCCGTTGGTCAAGAGCGGAATTCCTGCTTCGGAAGGCCGTGAGTATGCGTTGGACCCGCTTCCTGCTGAAGTGGCCGACTTGTTTAAGGGTGATTTCATTTTGCACGTCAATCCGACCGGCAAATTTGTCATCGGCGGACCGCACGGAGATACGGGCTTGACGGGACGCAAAATCATTGTGGACACCTACGGCGGCAAGGGTGCGCACGGCGGCGGGGCCTTCTCAGGAAAAGACCCTTCCAAGGTGGATCGGAGCGCGGCATATGCGGCGCGTTACATCGCCAAGAATATGGTGGCGGCCGGGGTTGCTCGGGAAATGTTGGTGCAACTGAGTTACGCCATCGGTATTGCGAAGCCGGTGAGTATCTTTGTCAACACCTACGGCACGGCGGCTGCAGGCTTGGACGACAGTGTCATCGCCTCCAAAATCGAAGAACTGTTTGATTTGCGTCCGGCAGCCATCATCCGAAAATTCAACTTGAAAATGCCCATTTACGAACCGACGGCGGCGTATGGGCACGTAGGGCGCAAGCCGTTCAAGGCACCGGTTACGGTGACGCGCGACCTAGGCGACGGGAAAGGCCGTCAGACCTTCCAAACGGAAGCCCAGTTCTTCGGCTGGGAACTGCTCGATGCCGTGGATGAGATTCGAGTTGCGTTTAAACTGTAGAAACTCCGTACATAGAGCATCTTGGCTTTCACGCTCAGGGATTTTACTCCCGAAAAGGCGCTCACTTCATAAAAAATGTCGTGCAAGCCGAGCGAAAAGCAAATTCACTTGCTTTTCCGAGGCGCAGCCGACATTGCCGTGAAACGGAAAAGTCCGTTCGCGCTCCTTTTCGGGAGATTTTTATCCTCGATTGTACAAGCTAAAAAGACGCCATCAGGCGTCGCGACGCAGTGTGCGAGATTTTCGCAGAAAATTGAGCCACGAGGTCGCCCGCCGAGAGCGA
>CADAFY010000241.1 GCA_902787255.1 uncultured Bacteroidia bacterium | reverse complement strand
GCCGAAGGGGAAAAGCTGCCCGCGGCTTTTTTGGTAGGCCTTCGAGAGGGAGGGAATGCAGATGCAGAAGCCGACCACTTCATCTTTCTCGTTGAGAATGAAGCAGGAAAGGTCCTGGTTGATGAAGGGAATGTACTGCTTGACATACACGTCAATCTGCTTTTCGCTCAGTTTGGTGAATTCATACAACTGGCTGAATGAGTCATTGAGCACGTGGAACAGGTCGTACCCCGTCTTGAACAAGGCCTTGCCGTGTTTCTTGGGCATTTCCTTGAGCCCGAAACGGGACTTGACCAGGTCGGCGTATTGGAACATCGCCGGCAGTTGTTCAGGCAGTTCGATGATGCGCTGCGTCCAGTCGGCGTCTTTGGAAAATCCCACTTTCTCAAGCAGTTCGCCGTAGTACGGGAAGTTGTAGATGCAGGTGGACGGGGAAAGGTTCTCGAATCCTTCGACGAGCAGGCCTTCCTTGTCCATGTCCGAAAAGCCCAGCGGACCTTTCAACTTGGTCATTCCCTTCGCCTTGCCCCATTCGGCCACACGACCGATGAGCGCGCGGAGCAGTGCTTCGTCTTCGATGAAATCCAGCCAGCCGAAACGGACAATCTGCTCGTTCCAGTCGGCGTTGGCGTGATGATTAATAATTCCCGCGATTCGGCCTATGACTTCGCCGGCTTCGTTGCGCGCCAGCCAATACACTGCGTCACAGAACTCGAATGCGGGATTCTTGCGGGAAAGGACACCGAACTCGTCCGAGTACAGCGGAGGCACCCAGTTGGGAGCATCCTTGTAGAGGCGTTCCGGAAAGAAAATGAATTCTTTCAACTGCTTCCGAGAACGAACTTCTTCGATTGTAAAACTCATCTTCGCCGCAAAATTTCGTATTGGGCGCAAAGATAAGGATTAATTGTTAATTTTCCAAAGAAGATTCTTGATGGCAGAGGGGGTAAAACCGGCATTCTCGTCCTTAACATAATATTGCTTGTGGCAATAGTAGAGTTTGTGGTCGTCCGCACCGATGAGAAAGGTGTAATAATACTTGTTCTTGGGGGTGTTGACGGGACGGATGCAGTAACTGACCAGGGTGGACGGGGACGCGTTGAGCATCGCTTCGGTAGCATCGTCTTCCGACACCACGCGCACACCTGACTGCTTCATCTTCGCCTTGATTTCCTCGCTCAGCGGCTGGGCGGCCAGGTCACAGTCCGCGATGCAGAAAGCACTTTCGTGGGCGGCCCGGGCGTTGAGCGCCTTGCGGGACAGGCCGCTGTAACCGATGATATCGTTGACCATCGCATCGGAAATGAAGGTCTGGAAGAAATCGAGGTACGCGCCCAGATAGGCCAGGTAACGGATGCCCCTGTCCCCCGTCGCCCGGATGGGCAGGCTCACGACGGAAAGCATCTTGCCCAGGTCATCGCCGGGATTTTTGGTTCCTTTTACCACCTCCAGGTGGTCCAACTCATCGTTTTTGCCGACGATGAACATAAAATAGTAGTTGGGGTCGGTCTTGAGGGCGTGGAACTCTTCCTGGGTGCAGAACTCGTAGGGAGAGAGTTTCCAATGGTTGATGACTTCGCTTTTGAAAGGGCCGTCGGTCATCTCCGAGCCGCAGAGCACGACTTTCAGGGTCTTTTCCGTAAAATCCGCCACCTTCATTTTCTTGGTGTAGATTTTGGCCTGCGCGCCCAGCGTCAGCACGCACGCGACCAATAGTACAAATGTCAAAACAATCTTTTTCATATCTAACTATTTATCAAATCATATTTATCAAAGAATTACTTGGTCACAATCCGTGTCGCTTCAAGTGATTCTTTTCCATTTTTATTCATATATTAGCATTGACTGGCGCGCGTCTGCAAATAAGTCCTCTGCAAGCGCACGCAAGTATTCGGGGGTCAGAGAGAAAAGGGCCTGACGGTCCTCTTCGGGGGTATGCACCGTGCCGAATGCAGACACACTCTTGCCCATCGACAAGGCCTGCGCCTCGCCGCTCTCGGCAGAAACAGCCATCTGCGCCAGCAACTGGCGGCAACTGACGGTAAACGCGCGCGGCGACAGTGCTTCCTCGCGCAAGCGGCGGATTTCCCGCTTCACCACCCGCAGACAATCCTCCAGGTGCTCGTGCTCGCAGCCGAAAGTCACGCTCACGATGCCCGTGTCCGCATACGGCGTATAAGCACACTCGACGCTATACACCCAGCCATTTTTCTCCCGGAGGATACTGTTCAGCCGCGAATTCGTCGCCGGTCCGCCCAATATGTTACACAACAATATCGTCCCAATCCGCCTCTCCTTCTCCCCCAGCGACGGCGCAGTCATACCTATGACACAGTTACATTGATGGTTATGCTTCTTCAACCGCTGATTAAAGACCTGCGCAGAGAGGCTAGTGAGGGATGCGGTGTTAGCAGTTGCGGGAG
>CADAFY010000240.1 GCA_902787255.1 uncultured Bacteroidia bacterium | reverse complement strand
TGGCAGGAAATTTCGACCATATCTTCGCCCGTGTACGAGCGGGGGGCCCGAAATACGCTCACCAGCACTTCGTCAAGCAGACCGTCGTGGGAAGCCCCCTCGTCCACGAGGGCCTGACCCCCCATCGGATTCCCGCCAGCAGACAGAGCCGCTCCGGTCGAAGTTTCATAGATTTCTCCGAAATGAAGGCTGTAGCCCGCCGCTTCTGCCAGCGTGCCTTTGCGCAGGCGAATGACCCGGTCGGCTATCGCCAGGCAGTCGGGGCCGCTGACGCGAAGAAGCGAAATCGCCCCCGTCCCGGGAAGGGTGGCAGGGGCGCAAATCGTCGTATTTCCTTGGATGTTCACGGCAAGCAAGTCGGCCTAATAATCGCCGCGATAGTCCTTGGGGCTGACCTTGGACATATTGTCGAGCAGATCTTCGTTGGTCTTGAACTCGTCCATCAACTGCGTCATAAAGTTCATCGCCTCGATGGGGTTCATATCGGCCAGGAACTTGCGCAGAATCCAGATGCGGTTCTGTTTGTACTTCTCCAGCAGGAGGTCGTCGCGGCGCGTACCGGAGAGGACGATGTTGACCGAAGGGAAGATGCGGCGGTTGGACAGGCTGCGGTCGAGTTGCAGTTCCAGGTTGCCGGTGCCTTTGAATTCCTCGAAAATCACATCGTCCATCTTGGAACCGGTCTCGGTGAGGGCCGTCGCCAGAATGGTGAGGGAGCCGCCGTTTTCGATGTTACGGGCGGCGCCGAAGAAGCGTTTGGGCTTGTGCAGGGCGTTGGCGTCCACACCGCCGGACAAGACCTTGCCCGAAGCGGGCTGCACCGTATTGTAGGCGCGGGCCAGACGGGTGATGGAGTCCAGCAGGATGACGACATCGTGTCCGCATTCGACCATCCGTTTGGCTTTTTCCAACACCATATTGGCCACTTTGACGTGGCGCTCGGCGGGTTCGTCGAAGGTGGAGGAAACAACCTCAGCCTTGACGCTGCGGGCCATATCCGTCACCTCTTCGGGACGTTCGTCAATCAGCAGGACAATCATATATACCTCGGGATGGTTGTCTGCAATGGCGTTGGCGATGCTCTTGAGCAGCATCGTCTTACCGGTCTTCGGCTGGGCGACGATGAGGCCGCGGGAGCCTTTTCCGATAGGAGAGAAGAGGTCCACGATGCGGCAGGACGGGTCCTGTGCGTGGCCATTGCCCAGAATGTTGAACTTGCTGTCCGGGAAAAGCGGGGTCAGGAAGTCGAACGGAACGCGGTCGCGGATGAATTCGGGACTGCGGCCGTTGATGTAGTCTATCTTAATCAGCGGGAAGTATTTCTCACCCTCGCGCGGTGGCCGGATTTCGCCGAACACGGTGTCGCCCGTCTTCAACGCATTCTGTTTGATTTGCTGCTGGCTGACGTAAATGTCATCGGGGGAGTTGAGATAGTTGTAGTCGGAGGAACGCAGGAAACCATACCCGTCCGGCATAATTTCCAAAACGCCGCTGGCCTTGACCACGCCCTCGAACTGGGGGACTTGGGGTTTGGGCTGCTGCTGGGAGTGGTGTTTCTGCTTTTCGTGGCGTTCTCCACGATGGTCGGTCGCTTGCGCGGCGCCTTCTTCCGGGGAAGTCGTTTCGGTCGCTTGGCTTTCTTCTGCCGGGCTGACCGCTTCGAGGGCCGGTTCCGCATTCACTTTGCGGCGGCCTCTCTTCTTGCGGACGGGGGCTGCGGGTTCAACCGCTTCCGCTTCGGCTTTCGCCGCCGGGGCTTCGACGCTCGTTTGGGGCGCGGGGGCCTCTTGAGCGGGGGCCTCTTCTGCAGGGACCGGGGCGGCCACTTCCTTTTTCTTGCGTCCTCTTTTCCCTTTCTTGGGGGCTTCGGGGGCCGTTTCGGCGGGTACGGGTTTGAGTTCCGGATCAGGTTTCTCGACGGGAGCCGCCGTGATGACGATTTTTTCTTCCGTTTTCGGGGCGGAAGCGCCTTTGCGGGGCCGTTTCATCCGGGGGGCGCGGACCGGCTCGTTGCCGGATTCCTGCTCAGCCTCCTTGTCGATGATGCTGTAAATCAAATCTTGCGGGCTCATCTTCTTGATGCGCGAAATGCCCAGTTGCTCCGCCAATGCTTTCACCGCATCCTCGGACATTGCTTTCAATTGGTCGATGTTGTGCATATAAATTATTTAAGGTATAAAGAACCGGAAAAGATTGATGAATAAAACCGGTCCGTGATGAAATTCTTAGAAACAATCTCGCGACTGCGATGCAAATATACAAAATATTTTTTAATAAAATGCAAATCCAGCCGTGCAGGACATCAATTATCCCAGTAACTGCTGCTCTTTTTGTAGCGAAGGAGGTCGGCCAAGGCGGCGGCGTTGGCCCGAATCAGGAAGGACCAACTCTGCCAAGTTCCGAACGGCACCCAGGAGAAGGAAATGTTGAAGC
>CADAFY010000239.1 GCA_902787255.1 uncultured Bacteroidia bacterium | reverse complement strand
TCTTTCTAAATCATAACCAGAAATTGGCTAAAATTCTTCTAAAGTATAACCAAAGCGTGAGTTCCGAAAGGCAGCCGTTCCACAACATCGTTTGCCGAACTCGCAGCGAGGGTCTGCCCCTCGCGCACGCGGCACGCGCGAAGTGCGCAGCGTACGCGGGGATTTATTGTCATTTCCGAAAAAATGAGTATCTTTGTAGTTCGGATTTTGCCGCGCTATCTTTGTGCGGCGGCAAGTCCGTGACTAATAGATGGATATGATGAAAAACAAGTTAAGAAGCAGTGTGACGCTGGAAGGCCGCAGAATGGCCGGAGCCCGCGCTTTGTGGGTGGCGAATGGTATGAAACGCGAACAAATGGGCAAACCGGTCATCGCGATTGCGAACTCTTTCACCCAATTTGTTCCCGGACATACGCACCTGCACGACGCCGGCCAGATTGTCAAGGCAGAGATTGAAAAACTCGGATGCTATGCCGCTGAATTCAACACCATCGCCGTCGACGACGGCATCGCGATGGGCCATGACGGAATGCTCTATTCCCTTCCTTCCCGCGACATCATCGCCGACAGCGTCGAATATATGGTCAACGCCCACAAGGCCGACGCCCTCGTCTGCATCAGCAACTGCGATAAAATTACCCCGGGTATGCTCATCGCTTCTATGCGTCTGAACATCCCCACCATTTTCGTGTCCGGCGGCCCGATGGAAGCCGGCGTACTCGGCAAAGCCAAACTCGACCTCATCGACGCGATGATCAAGTCCGCCGACACCACCCTGTCCGACGAAGAAGTCGCCCAGGTCGAAGACAAGGCCTGCCCTTCTTGCGGCAGTTGCTCCGGTATGTTCACCGCCAACTCGATGAACTGCCTGACCGAAGCCATCGGCCTTTCCCTGCCCGGCAACGGCACCATTCTGGCCACCCACGTCCTTCGCAAAGAACTCTTCAAGAAGGCAGCCCGCCAGATTGTCGAAAATGCGTACAAATACTACCGCGACGGGGACGAGAGCGTTCTTCCCCGCAGCATCGCCACCCGTCAGGCTTTCTTGAACGCCATGACGCTGGACATCGCGATGGGCGGTTCCACCAATACCGTGCTGCACCTGCTGGCCGTCGCCGGCGAGGGCGGAGTCGACTTCAAGATGGCCGACATCGACGCCCTTTCCCGCAAAGTGCCTTGCATCTGCAAAGTGGCCCCCAACACCCAGAAATATCATATTCAGGATGTGGGACGTGCCGGCGGTGTCGTCTCGATTATGGCCGAACTCGCCAAAGGCGGCCTGGTGGACACCTCCCTCAAGCGTGTCGACGGGATGACGCTGGCAGAAGAAATTGATCAGTGGGCCATCACCAGCCCGAATGTTTGCGACGAGGCGCTCAAGACCTACAAGAGCGCGCCCGCCAATCGTTTTTCCAATGTACTGGGAAGTCAGGAGACTTATGCCGACGCCTTGGACACCGACCGCAAGGAAGGTTGTATCCGTTCTCTTGAGAACGCATATACCAAGGATGGCGGCTTAGGCGTACTCTTCGGCAACATCGCCCTCGACGGCTGCGTCATCAAGACCGCCGGCGTGGACGAGAGCATCTGGCACTTCGAAGGCCCCGCCAAGGTCTTCGACTCTCAGGAAGCGGCCTGCGAAGGCATTCTGGGCGGCAAAGTCGTCAGCGGCGACGTGGTGGTGATCAACTACGAAGGCCCCAAGGGCGGTCCGGGTATGCAGGAAATGCTCTATCCGACCTCCTACATCAAATCGAGGCACCTCGGCAAAGAATGCGCCCTCATCACCGACGGCCGTTTCAGCGGCGGCACCTCGGGCTTGAGCATCGGACACATCTCTCCGGAAGCGGCGGCCGGCGGCAACATCGGCCTGGTACGCGACGGGGATATGATTGAAATCGACATTCCTTCCCGTAGAATCAACGTGCGCTTGAGCGACGAACAACTCGCCCAAAGGCGGCAGGAGGAGATGGCCCGCGGCAAGAAAGCCTTCACCCCGCCCGTGCGTCAGCGCGAAGTGTCCAAAGCCCTCAAGGCCTACGCCGCGATGGTCAGCAGCGCCGACAAGGGAGGCATCCGCATCGTCGAAGAATAGAGAAGAATAGAAGAGAGCAAGCCAAGCGGCGAACAAGCGAGCGTGAGGCGAGAGAACAGTAAAAAAGAAGAAGTTTTGAACGAGATAATGAAGCAAGAGCAAATGACAGGTTCCCAGATTCTGCTGGAAACATTGATGGCCGAAGGAGTGGATACCATCTTCGGCTACCCCGGCGGCAGTATTATGCCGGTGTACGATAAATTGTACGACTACAAAGACAAATTGCGCCACATTTTGGTCCGCCACGAACAGGGCGCCATCCATGCTGCGCAAGGATATGCCCGTACCAAGGGATTCCCGGGTACGGTCATCGTGACCTCCGGTCCCGGCGCCACCAACGTCCT
>CADAFY010000238.1 GCA_902787255.1 uncultured Bacteroidia bacterium | reverse complement strand
GAAAACGCCCTCGTAGTTGAGCACGTTGGGATAGGTACGGCTCAGTCCCGTGGGCTTGTACGCCCCGTGGAAGTCGATGAAAAGGTGGTATTTGGCAGCCATTGCGGCCATCCGCTCGTAGAAATCGACCACAATCTGGTCATCGCGGTCCATAAAATCAACCTTGAAGCCCTTGACGCCCATCTCGGAGTAGTGCTGGCAGACGTGCTCCATATCCTTGTCCATCGCGGCGTAACCGGCCCACAGCACGATGCCGACGCCCTTGGAGGCCGCGTATTTCACCAGCATCGGGAGGTCGATTTCGGGCACCACCTGGAAGAGGTCGGCCTGCTTGTTCACGGCCCAGCCTTCGTCTAAAATCACGTACTCAATACCCTTATCCGCGGCAAAATCGATGTAGTATTTGTAAGTTTCGTTATTGATGCCAGACTTGAAATCCACACCCCAGATATTCCAGTTGTTCCACCAGTCCCACGCCACCTTTCCGGGCTTAATCCACGAGATGTCAGCCACTTTTGAAGGTTCGGCGAGGAGATAGACGAGGTCGTTGTCCGCCAAATCCTTATCCTCGGTGGTGATGGCGATGACGCGCCACGGGAAAGTGCGCGTGCCGGCGGTCTTGGCGATATAGTCCTCCCGCTCTTTCACGATATACTGCAGGTTGTTGTGCCCGCCCTGCTCCCAGGTTTTGGGGCGCGGCGCGAAGTAGCCGATCACGGAATTGCCCTCGGTGTGTTTGAGGTACATCCCGGGATAGTCGCGCAGGTCGGACTCGGTGATGACGGCAAGACGGGAGCCCAAACCAGCATAGTATCCGCCTTCGGAAGCGGAACAGGTCTGCGCCACCAACATCGGCAAGAAGGCGAGGCGGTTGTCATCCATCTCCTTGAGCGGGATTTGAGTGTAGGTATTCTCGAACGAGGTGCAGAACTGTTCGGAGAAGTCGCCATTGACGGCCGCTTTACGGTTTACGTATGGAATATATGCCTCGGTGCCGTTGCGCTCGCCCATAGTGGATCCCTCTGAGAAATTGAACTCCGCAATCTCGTGCTTAACGGTGATGGGCTCCTTGAAGGCGGTCTCGAAGCGGTAGGCCACGCCATTGTTATAGACGCGGAACACGACACTATAGCCCGCTTTGTACTGGAGGTACAGCTCGTTGTATTGGTCGCGGATGGAGTCCTTGCGGTAGAGCGGGGAGGCCACCATACGGTCCACGCTCCGGCGGCCGCCCTTGCGCAGGGAGCGGATGGGCTCACGGCCCAGCAACGTGCCGTTGTCCAGTTCCATCCCGATGCTTGACGATTTGAGGAATTCCCCATTTTCACAGAAGACGGAATAGCGGATAATCTCGCCACCGAGGTCCACTTTCAGCTTCAGTTTCTGGTCCGGGGAAAGGATGGTCTGGGTGGTCTGTGCTGAAAGGGTCAATCCGCAGACAACAAGGATTAAGGAGAGGATTTTTTTCATCTGTAACATAACAGTTCTATTAATAATAGAGCGCAAAGATACGAATTTTTCAGTTAGATTCTCTGATACGCCAGCCGTTCATCCCCCGACAGCAGGTAGATGATCCCACAGTAGGTGAAGCCGTGCTTGGCGAGGTTGTGCTGCATAATGACGTTGTCGCGGTGGGTGTCGATACGGATGTTGGGGTCGCGGGCGAAGGCGAAGTCCATCACACTGCTGAAGATGCCGTGCGTGCCGTGCAGGCCGCCCATACGGTGGATCACGTGGTATGGCCGGGTGTCGTCGAGCCATTGGCCGCCGAAAATCTCCTTGTAGGTGGGCTCCGGCGACGGCAGGAACGCGAAATAGCCCACAATCTTCCCGTCATCTTCAATCACGAAGCCGCCATCGCGCCGGATGTCATTCTGGACGGCCTCCACCGACGGGTAGCCGTTGGTCCACTGCTTCCGGTTGCCCGAAGCCTGCATTTTCTCCCGCGCATCATCGAAAACCGGCATAATGCAAGGAATGTCAGCCACGGTCGCAGGACGGATTGTCCGGGAAACTGCTGTTTCTGTCTCTCTGCGGACTTCTCTGTTCCCATAATCTCAGTGCGCTGTTCGGCATCCTTGTTTTTGCTATTGTTTTCATCTGCCGTTTTCCCGATACTTCCCGTCATGTTCTTTACGCTGTGTTCAAAGCAGCGGCACTTTCCTTTCTGTGCACGGCATGGTATACACTGCCGATGCTGGAACAGCTTCATTCCCAGAAGTTCATTCTTCATTACTATGCATCGTCCAACAACCTGTCTTCCAGTTCCATGCCGCTGTGGAAATATACTGCCAATACGACCGTATTCGGTTATGGCTCCAATGATCTTCCAGGAAATCTGCAGATGACCCTGAATCCGGGATACATGATGATGTTCTCCCCGCTTCTGTGGCTGCTGGTTCCTCGTGAAATCCGCCAGAGACGTACCTTCCTCGCCGACAACCTC
>CADAFY010000237.1 GCA_902787255.1 uncultured Bacteroidia bacterium | reverse complement strand
TTATAGAAAAGAAAAGTTATGGGGCTGAAATCGACTGGTGGAGTGTTGGCATAATCTTTTACGAAATGCTGGTAGGTTTTCCACCCTTTTGGGGTGAAAATGACATTTCTTGACGAGTTCTCTTCGTATAGTATGTCGTAAAATTTTAAAACAATGAACAAAAAACTTCTTTACACCCTAGGCCGCTCTCTTGAGCACACCAAAATTACTCACTACGCTCCAGTCACCATCAATGCCCTCCAGGCCCGCCTGACCGAGGAACTGGACTGGCTTGACGCCGACCCTGGTCGCGAATGCCTGATCGTCCTCCTGCAGGAATTGGCCTCCAAGATGCGCAGCGCCCGCATCGTAGTCAACCCCGGCTATAGTTTCCTTCCCGACTCTTATCTGCTCTTCCTGACCGGCGTCACCCGTGTCAATCCGGTAGAGTGGGA
Organism: uncultured Bacteroidia bacterium; assembly: GCA_902787255.1. Classification (GTDB taxonomy): domain Bacteria; phylum Bacteroidota; class Bacteroidia; order Bacteroidales; family UBA932; genus Cryptobacteroides. The sequence goes on along the minus strand of CADAFY010000237.1, from coordinate 2,034 downwards.
CCTGCCTTTCAACCGCTTCACCAGATCCGTCCACGATGGTGCCGAGATTCCTTTCGAGGCGGGTACGGGTTGTCTTGATGTAGCCCGCAAGGTGCTTTCAAGCCGGGAAAATTTAATGGCTATTGAGACGGAACCCGGTCTCTTTGATATCAGCCTCCTCGGTGGCATTGAACTCATGAACGTCAAGATTCGCATCACCACTTTTGCCCAACTGGATCGTTTTACCCGCACCATCAAAGACGGTTGGCATCCGCTGGACGAAGCGACGCTCAAACTGTTCATGCGCGGCGCCACGGACGGTACCATCTTTTTCGAGTCCGATAAGATGCGGGAATGGCTCTTTGATTTCGAACCGGAATCTATGTCCGACCTGGTGCTCCTGAATGCCCTCTATCATCCGGACCGCATCCAACTCTTTGAGGAACTGCTGAAACGCAAACGGGACCCTAGCGACATTCCCTCTACCAATAATGCAGCCGCTGACCGCATCCTTCGCGATAGTTATGGGCTTTGGGTTTATCAAGAACAGGCGCTGCTCCTCAGGGATGTCCCCGATGCCAATCAGATGGACATTTTCAATAACCTTGCCCCGAAGGGCCACCTCATCGGCCGTACTATGATGGCGGTCGAGGCCCTCTGGCCCTGGAGAAACTCATTCAAACTCAAATAAATTTTTAATCTTTAAGTCTTATGGGATTTATAAAAATTACTTATGGAAGAGCAGAGGTTTATTCAGACTCTGGCTCCATTCTGCGTTCAATTGGATCTGGTCATATTGTTGACGGTGATATCAATTCAAAAGGAGACGCGGTTCTCGTTACGGAAGATGGCAAGGTAGAACAATATTCGGAAAGCGGTAGTTTTATTCGCGGTTTATGTGTTGGGGGTAAAGCTGTATCGGCAAGGATATCGGGAGATACCATATCTGTCCGTCGTGCGGATGGGCATGTAGAGGTATACTCCATTTCGGGGTGCTTCCTCAGGTGCTTGTAGTTCCCCATTGCCAGCATGATGAAATCCATCAAAGACATGCCCTGGGAATGCGGAAAAGGATGGTGGCCGATGATAGAGAAAGTTGCATCGGCCATCGATTCCTTCAACGCCGCTCATCTGGAATCGCCCGTCGAGGTCAGCCGGATCAAACAGAAGTTCGGTGGCCTGCGCATTTACCACCACAACGCGCCGCAGGATATCAGACAACTCATCAACGAGGTCGTGGCCGCATCTTGGCGCACCTGCGAGAAGTGTGGCTCCACCATCGGCGCCACCACCAACCTGGAAGGTTACCGCTTCACCCTCTGCCCGGATTGCCGCAAGGAAATCAAGTTGAGGGTAATACAGAAGAGTAAGATTCATATACAACGTATCAACAAAACAACATCATGAAGAAAAACATCATCACCATTATCCTGGCGCTGGCTAGTGTTTTCATCGCTGCGGCCCAGAGCACCAATCCGCTGAACTACAGCGGCCGTATGTACGTCGAGGCCATTGAAATTATCGCTACACCTCGATATGTATCCTATGAGGACCACGCCATCCTGTCCCAGCAGATGCGAATTCCATCAGTCGAAATCACCAAGATTGACATGGACTTTGAGAAAGGCATCGTAATCGCCAAAGAAATCGAGATGAAGATCAAGGTCAACGGCTGCAAGAAATACGATACCGACCACGGCTGGGTGGTTGTCGTATATGTGGATCTGGTCAACGAAGGCGATAAGGCCGAGTTGGTTTGGCCGGAATTCGGCAAACCCTTCTTCCAACAGATAACCAAGGCTGACGATGGCGTCAAAATTGCCCGTATGGTCCTGTCCAGGAAGCCCTATGTGCCCGATGAGTCAGAGGCATTGAGAGATATGCTGATGGGACTTGGAACTATGTAATCGGTCGATATCAAAGCGGTCAAGCCCTCTTCTCTCCGCTGAAGCTCCGTTCAGAAGGCTTGGTTCCAGCCAGCGCCGCACACAGCGCGGACTCTGACTTCCACTCTCATTTGCCCCGCAGGAGAGACTCTCAGCATTCCTGTACGCT
>CADAFY010000236.1 GCA_902787255.1 uncultured Bacteroidia bacterium | reverse complement strand
AGGATGTCCGTCAGGCGATGGTCCAGGTCTTTTCATACTGGATTGATGTGACCGACTGCGACGGCTTCCGCATCGATACGCTCAAGCATGTCGAATACTCTTTCTGGGAACACTTTGCGTCCGCGATCCGCCAGCACGCCAAAGCCCGTGGCAAGGAGAATTTCCTGATGTTCGGCGAGGCGTTCGACGGCAACGATATCCTGCTCAAGAGCTATGTCGAGAACGAGAATTCGGTGGACTCGGTGTTCCTGTTCTCACAGAAATATGCGATCGACAACTCGATCAAATGCGCGCCGGGCAACAAGGCGCTTTATTGCGAGGGTGGCAGTCGGCAGAACGGCACGTCGCAGCTCTACGGCTGGGATTATACCTGGCAGTCGGGCGGCCGCCATGCGCTGTTCAGCACAACGCCCCGTGTCAACGGTGTCAAGGGCGCGGATGGTCAGGGCGTCGGCCCGCGCGACCTTCTCGTCAATTTCCTCGACAACCACGATGTCGGCCGCTACCTGTTTGACCGCAACGACCTCAAGGGCGTCGATTCGCTCAAGAATGCGCTCTCGTTCCTTGTGATGCAGCGCGGCATTCCGTGCATCTATTACGGCACGGAACAAGGGTTCATGGGCGGCAATGACCCCGGCAATCGCGAGGACATCATCCGTCATCTTGTATAAGAAATCCCCTTATATTATATATAAGGTAGGCTACGTGGAGCTTTTCAAGCTCCACGTAGTCTTTTTTTTGCGTTTCCCCGTCTCTTTTTTTGCAATGATTAACCATTTGTGTATTTTCTTGAAAGATATAGCCGCTATTTGGAAAAATAATTGCTAATTTTACACCGAAGATACATACTGACAACATACTAACGTTAACTTTAAATCGTCAATCAATGAAAAAGAAGCTACTTAACGTATGCTTGATGGCCATACTAATGGCTATCAGCCTGTCTGTGTACGCACTCGACAAGGTCGGGAACGTGTACCAAATCGGCTCGGCAGAGGACTACTTTGCCTTTGTCCAATTAGTGAATGCCGGAGAAAGGGATGCCAACGCCATCCTGACGGCCGACATTGACCTTGGCACCAACAACACTAAGATGGGCCTGAATAACCAAGGTTATCGGGGCGTGTTTGACGGAGCCGGTCATACCATAACCGTCGATTTCTCCGAAGGAACCGTGTACAACGAGGGCCCCGCGCTCTTCCACTCCGTAGATCAGCGCGCCATCATCAAGCGGCTAAGGGTACAGGGAACCCTCAGAGCCTCCCAGTACAAGCACACCGCCGCCTTCGCCAACTACTGCTCAGGTATCATCCGCGACTGTATTGCCGATGTGCATGTCATCGCGGACTTCCCTGCCACAGCCGATGCCAGTATCGGCGGTATCGCAGGCCAGTTAAGTAAGGTTGCCCTGATCGAGAACTGCCTCTCCAAGATTAAGATAACCGGTTCCACCACCCATAAGTGTGCCGGCCTGGCAGCCTGGGTAGATGCCAAATACACCAATATCGCCAACTGTCTGGTCATCAATGACGATGCCAGCGACTTTGACTGGTCCGACGGCAAGAGCGCCGGCCTGGCCCGTGACGGCGACAACCTGCTGGGAACCCTGGACCTGGAGACCTATAATGCCGACAGCTACAGGAACCGTCCCATGGGCGCCAGCGCCAACAACTACGTCACCAATGACTGGGGCAAGCTCGGCAAGGCAGCCACCGTCATCTCCAATGCCGACCTCTCCAGCGGAAAAGTCTGCTATCTGCTGAATACCGACCAGAGCCAGATCCGCTGGGTACAGCGCGTAGGCACGGATCCCTATCCCGTTCCCGCCGCCTTCGGCACAGGCCGCGTTTACTGTTCCGTCCCCACCAACTGCTGCGGTGTAGCAGAGGGCGGCGCCGTATATTCCAACAGCGGCAATGACAATGCCGCAAAGCATACCTATGACAAGTACGGCGTATGCACCACCTGCGGCCAGTTCAACTGGAACAGCTTTGACTTCGATAACCCCGAGAGGTTCGATGTTGAGGACCACACCGTCCTCCTCAGCCGTGGCGAAGACCTCTTCCTGGCCGAAGGATGGAACCGTCTGCAGAACGGCTTCAAGTTCAACATGAAGATGCGTAACGACATCACCTGCATCTCAGAGCCCGGCCAGCTCATCTTCAACAACGGCGACTGGATCGAGTGCTCCCTCAACGGAGGCGGACACACCCTTACCATCGAAATGGTGGATCTCGACGTAGCCAACACAGCGCTTTTCCCCCTATCCTACGCCTATACCAAGAACTTTGTGGTAGAGAACATCATGCTGCGTGGTAAGATTCACAGCAATTTCACCGGCAAATCCATAGCAGGTGCCATCACCAGCCGCGAGTACGGCTCCGGCAGCAACAAAATGATCTTCCGCAATGTATTCTCTGACGTTGAAATCAGCTTAGGCGGAACCGGTGACAAGACATCAGGCGGTCTGGTAGGCCAGGTGGACCGTACC
>CADAFY010000235.1 GCA_902787255.1 uncultured Bacteroidia bacterium | reverse complement strand
AAAAAGATTGATTTCGGGAAGGTTCGATCGTGGCGGCGGGGATGGGACTGCGGAATCCGGATTTCAGCTGCTAGTGAGCAGGCGGGAAGGCAGCGGTCCCGGAACGGGATGACGCCGTTTGTTTGAGCGCTACTTAGGCCCGCTTGCGGGACTAAGTGAGCGAGTTCGGCGGTCAAGCGCCTTCCCGCCTACGCGAATAGCTGAAATCCGTCATTCCGCAGGCCCGCCCCGCCGCCCGGCAACCTTCCCGCCACAGTTCTCTTGCTTATGTCAGGTTGTCTTCGGGAAACGGAGAAGCCATTTCCAGACCGGTACCACATCGATGGAGAGACCATCCTTTTCGTAAGTCTCTTCCTGGTCGAAAGTGACAATCAGTGCCTGGTCCAACCTGAACGACCTATTGAAACTCACGAGCGTCCCCACCTCCCGGTCACGGGTCTCTTGAGATGAGAGGTCATAGGAAACCTGGATGGCCGTTTTAATTTCGGGAATGTAGAAGTCCAAGTCCACATCGCCTCGCTTATAATAGAATAGACGGGGTTCCTCGGGATTCCAATAATGCTTCCTGAGCCAAAGCGCGACAATGTTTTCCAGCAGTTTCGTCTCCCCCTTGTAAAGATAGAGGTTCAGGAGTCCGTTGTCGATGAAATAGCGTTTGCGAAGCGTCTCCTGCTCCGAGTCCGGTGAGGCATAGTTGGGGATGGAGTAAATCAGGTAGCTTTCCTCCAGGTATTCCAAATAGTCCTTCACCGTGGGGGTGCTGATCTTCTCACCGGAGGACTTGATAACATGTTCGAAACGCGAGATGGAGGTTGGCTGCATCACGTTGTCCGCCACTTTCCGGACCAGGAGCCGGAGCTGGCGGTCGTTCCGGATCTTGTGCCGGGTAAGGATGTCACCCATCAGGATCCGCTGCAGCAGGCTGGTAAGCCATTCGCGCTTTCCGACGATGGGGAAAGATTCGGCGAAGCCGCCGTTGTAGAAATAGTCGTCGAAGCGTCTCCTCACCTCCAGTCTGGTATCTGGCTCGTATTCCCAGTTCGGCCCGAGAAGGACACCATGGTAGGACAAGTATTCCCGCCAGGAAAAAGGGAAAACTTCGCGGATAACGAAACTCCCTCCCAGTGTGGACGCGATTTCCTTGCTGAGCATCCTGGCATTGCTGCCGGTAACCATCACACGGAATCCGGTCTCCGCCAGCCGGCGGACGAACTTCTCCCAGCCGTCCACATTCTGGATTTCGTCAAGGTATACCAGTGGTTTCCCCGGACCGAACATCTCCTGATAACAGTCAATGGTCAGTCCGAGTTCCTTGGACTTGATATCAGAGATGCGCTCATCTTCGAAGTTGACGTAGAGGCAGTCCTGGAACGTCGCCTTGGCAGCGGATACCCGTTCTTGGATATCCTGGAACAGCAACCAAGATTTTCCAGCCCGCCGGACACCCACGTTTACGTAGCACATGGCATCCTCGTATGATACCGGACGTTTCACAAGTTTCACTAGAGAGATTTCCCGCTGCTTCTCTCCAATGATGGTTTTGATGATTCCCTTATCCATATCCATCTAAATTATACTTCGCAAAAATAAGAAAATATTTTGAAGTATATTTCAAAATTCAGAAAAACACGCTCAGACCTTTAATCCGGACATCAAGCTCCTTCCCGTCACATCATCCCTTTCCCCACTTTTTTCACTATCTTTGACCCACTATGGACGTATTCGAAATGAAATTCTCCAAGGTGTTTCCTTTGCTTATCGCCAAGGCGGTGAGGAAGGGACGGACGGAGGGGGAGGTGTTTGCGGTGACGGGGTGGCTTACGGGCTATTCCGAGGTAGAACTACGCGCGTTGCTGGACAGTGATGCCACGTATGGGGAGTTCCTGGAGAAGGCGCCGTGCATGAATCCGGAGCGGTTCCTGGTGAAGGGTAAGATTTGCGGTGTACGGGTCGAGGAGATTGAAGAGCCTCGCATGCGAGATTTGCGGATCCTTGACAAACTTGTCGATGATTTGGCGAAAGGAAAACCTATCGACAAGATTCTGATGAAGTATTAAAACATTACCTTTGCAAAAACCCGCCTTCCTATGTTCTACTTCGTTCTTGCCGCTGTTGTGCTTGTTGCGCTGTTCCTCATTTTCCGGGATGACCATGACCGGAGGTATGACCAGCGGGGCGGGAGCGGGCGGCAGTATCTGGCGGAGATGACGGAGAAGCCGGTGCCAGCTTCGGCGATGGGGGTTACAGTTTTTCCACCAACTCCTCCAGACTGCCCGCGACGCCGTCGAAGAGCTTGTACATGAGTTCGGGTTCGACCATTTCGGGGATGTAGGCGATGACGCGCTTGCCGGCGCCGGCCATCCAGCCGGCTTCGGTGTGGGCGCTGCGGCCGCAGGGGAGGACGAGGACGCAGGTGTCGGCCCAGGTGAGGGCGTCGATGTCGGCCTGGAACTGGCGCTCGGCGAGGGGGTGGTGGAGGCCTTCGGCGTACTGGGCG
>CADAFY010000234.1 GCA_902787255.1 uncultured Bacteroidia bacterium | reverse complement strand
GGACGTCGATGGACTGGGTGGAATAATCTTCCTCGGACCCGTCAAAGAAAGCCTTGACCTGCAGGGTGTACCGGCCGGGCGGCAGGTTCGTGTAGGTGGCGACGCGGGCGGCGGGGGTGGTATAGTTCCAGTCCGCATCGAAATGGTCCAGGCGGTATGCGTAGCGGATTTTCCGCGGATTCGTGTACTCGAGCACGGCGAATTCCAGTGAGAAAGTGTTCCGCTGGTTGGGCAGGTCGATGCGGGTGGCTTCCGTGATGTGTTTGTCCAGGATGTTGTCCTCCCGGTCCGCGTCATAGTCCACTTCTTCGTTCAGGACGGTGAGCCGGCTGAAATACAGTGGCGGAACGGGATGGCCCTTCTGGTTCACGACCTGCGGGTAGAACCGCGTCACGCCGCCGGTTCCACCGAAGAAGAGCTGGCCGTCCGCATCTGCGAAAGCGGCACCGTAGTGGAACTCGTTGCCCTGAAGGCCGTCGTAGGCATAGTAGTTCGTGAAATGGCCGCTGGACGGGTCCAGGCGGCTCAGACCGTAGGAAGTGGACACCCAGATGGAACCGTCTCCGCCCTCCCGGACGGCGCTGACCACGTTGCTCGGCAGGCCGTCGGCTTCCGTGTAGAACCGGGTGACGCCCCGGGTCCGGTCGCAGGCGGCGAGCCCTTCTCCCGTCCCGATCCAAACCAGGCCGTTCTCCGCCTCGTAAAAACTATAGACGCGGGCTTGGATAGCGACATCTCCCACGTGGTAGTCCTGGAGCCGGCCGGATTCCTGGTCGTAGAACATCGGCCCGTTGAATGTGCCCAGCCACAGGGTCCCGTTCCGGTCGGTCATCAGGGCGCTTACCCATTTGTTGACGTCCTGGACCACGGTCTGTACCACTTTCCGGGAAGCCGGGGAAATGATGCTCAATCCGGCACCATACGTGCCGGCGTACAGGATGTCCTTGTCCGCGTCGTACGCCAGGCTGCCCATGTTCTGGGTATCGATGGCATCCTGGTCGGTGAAAGGACGGAAACCGCCGGATGGCGTACGAAGTATGCCGTGAACTGCCCAAGAATGTGCGGGTGATACTCTGCCGGATGAGAGGACTCGAGACCAGCAAATGGTCCAAACTCAAACCCAAGAAATGGAAATGGCGTCGCACGGTGACCTTGCATTTTGAGGATCATACAGCCGATGTGCGTATGTGGGCGCAGACACTCGACCGCAGGGCGTTCAACGAGAAATTGGAAAGTTGGTATAACAATATCGAAAATTAAAACACATATTGTTGTATATGGCATGCTTTTTGTTGCCAATAACGCGGCTTAAAATATAGCGAAATAGTATGATAAACAATACAAAACACCGGATTTTGAACAAAGGGCTGCTTGTCCTTTCGGTTTTCCTTTGAACTGCATTTTCTTATATTTCAAAAAAAATAGGAGGAAATATGAAGAACTTATTCACTAGGTTGCTGCAGGGGAAAGTGTTGACTGCGGCAATCGTTTGCCTGACACTTGCTTTTGTCGCCTGTAGCGATGGCGACAGCGATTTTGCGACACGGCCTTCGGACGGGTCGTCGAACGTCAAGTCCGGCGAAAGCGATGGCAAAGGCTCGTCGGGTCCGGTGGCGTTGGCGACGCCCTGCAAAACAGAAACGGAAGATAACTGCGAATATGGCAAATTGAAGGACAACCGTGACGGACAGACCTACAAGACAGTGAAAATCGGTAACCAGTGGTGGATGGCGGAAAACCTGAACTACGAGTACAAGGTTAAGAAGGAAGGCAGCGATCAGGATCAAGTAATTGACAGCTATTGCGATTATGAAAACCGCGAGATATATGGCTGCTATTATCCCTGGGCTTCAGCCATGGATAGCGCGGCTTTGTTCTCGAAAAACGGTAAGGATTGCGGCTTTGGCAAGACCTGTTCGCCGACATACCCTGTGCGCGGGATTTGTCCTGCAGGTTGGCATTTGCCCAGCTCCAGTGAATGGAATACGCTGTTTGCCGCCATGGATTCCATCCCTTATGCGATGCAGGCGAAGGGAATGGCGGCCTGGCCCGATGCGACAGATGCCTTCGGTTTCTCCGCGCTCCCTGCAGGCGACCTCTCTAACGGTTATTTCAACGTTTCCGTGTCTTATGCCGGTTTCTGGAGTTCCGTCGAGTATGATAGCGATAACCCTGAGATGAATGTCAAGTTCGCTGACTATTGGTACTTGCGTGTAGATCAGGCGTCTATTGTCATCGGCGGCGGGGGCAAGAGCAACGGTCGCTCTGTTCGTTGCATTAAGGATTAGGAGGAAGTATGCGTTCCCTTTGGTTCGGTGTTCTTGTTTGTGCGGCATTCTTTGTCGCGTGTAGCGATGACAATAGCGATATTGTGACTCCGTCTTCGGGCGATTCGTCGTCCAGCGTGTGCGAGGACTGCGATAACGGGTATTCTTCCAGTAAAAAGCAGGAGGATGGCGGCTCGGAGGCCGCCATGACGAGTAGTTCGGCGAAGTCATCGAGTTCT
>CADAFY010000233.1 GCA_902787255.1 uncultured Bacteroidia bacterium | reverse complement strand
TAGGATGATGTTCAACTTGAAAAAGAACCAAAAGTAATAACGTCGCTCAGGAGTCATGATTGTCGTTATTAGTTGGCATTTTTGGCCTTGTCATGCACCAGGTCATAGGTGATGTTGCCGTTACCGGTCTTGATGAGCACGTTGTTGTCGCCGTGGAAGCTGATGCTCGTGGCAGCGCCGTTCTTACCGATGGAAGCTACATTGCCGTGCTGGAGACAGCTTCTTTTAACAAGTTCGATACGCTCAGCGTGACGAAAGCACAGGTGAGTGAAATCCGCAAAATGCTCATTGACGGCAATGTCAGCAAGATGCCCCGCTATAACGAGTCACCCCTTTTGATCCTGGACGCCCCGAGCACTTCTGTATCCGTGGAGTTTACGGACAGAGATTTCAGTTGCAACAGCGTCCCTTCCGAAGAGTGGGGTGGAAAGGGCGTCATGGCTGTCTATTTCTATCTGGAGAACCTGCGTCCTAAGGAATAATCTTTCCCTGCCAAGTTTGGCGCTCGCCGAGACGTCGGTCGAGCAGGTCGGAGAATGTCGCTGCCTTGACGCCCCAGCCGGGAACGGCGAGGAATCGGGGCGGTACGCTCGCGGCCAGCCGTCCGACGGCGATGTCGGGCCGCAGCCGCTCCAGAATGTCGCAAAGCAGGTCGATATACTCGTCCAGCGTCCAGCGGACGAAATCCTCCGGTCTTTCGGTGTACTCCGCCGCCATGGGCGTACCCTTCAATAGTTGCAATTGGTGGAACTTGACGCTGTCCAGGGGGAGGGCGTTGATGCGTTTAACGTCTTCCAGCAGGGTTTCCCGCGTCTCGCCCGGCAGGCCCAGAATGAAGTGCCCGCAGACCGGGATGCCCCGCGCGGCTGTCTCCCTTGCCGCCTTCTCCGCGCACGCGAAATCGTGCCCCCGCCGCACTCTGAGCAAGGTTTCATCCCGGCACGACTCGATCCCATACTCCATGCGCGCGCATCCGAGCGACGCGATGTAATCCAACTTCTCCGCATCCACGCAGTCCGGCCGTGTGCCGATGACGATGCCGGATATCGCCGGATGCGCCAATGCCTCCCCGTACACCTCGCGAAGCCGTTCCAGGGGAGCATAGGTGTTTGAATAGGATTGGAAATAAGCGAGATAAGGCCCCTCCTTCCGTCCTCTTGCCGCATGGAACGCAATGCCCTCGTCGAGCTGCTGTGAGATGCTCTTGGCTCGCGTACTGTAAGCGGGATGAAACGCCGCGTTGTCGCAGAAAGTACACCGGCCCGGACAGGAGAATCCGGCGTCCAAAACCAGCTTCAGCCCCGGCTCCTTCAGTGCGTTATAAAGTTTTTCATTCCACATCGCCTTGCAAAGTATAAAAATTTTTTTATATTTGGAAACAATTGTCACATAATTAATTCTAATCACCATGGCTGGAAAAATTTTAACCGAGGGGTATGCGATCTATCCCTCCATTAAGCTCCAGAAGATCAAGACCGATGAAAAAACGGGGGAAAAGAAATTGGCCTTCGCAAAAGAATTGATCTTTGGCGACCGTATTGTTCCCTATGTGAAAAAGAATGGCGACTACAGCAGGGTCGTCATCAAGGGAGTCGAGTACATCCGAGTCAGCAGCCGCCGCTGCAGCGGTGTCATCAAGGAGTCCGAAATCCAGGAGGAGCGGCCCCTTGAGGTGAATTTCATCGATGTGGGCCAGGGAGACGGCTGCCACATCGTCACCCCGGACGACAAGCACTTCCTGATCGATGCGGGTAAGTCCGACAACATGTTCCGTTTCCTCAGATGGCGGTTCAACCTGAAGGACGCATCGGTCGCGCCGCCGCCTTTCACGGTGGTCGTTTCCCCTTCGGATACGGATCACTACCAGGGATTCGGAGAGGTTTTCTCGACCCACAAGGATCTGCGCCAGCAGGTCAGCATCGACAAGGTCTATCACAACGGAATCGTTGAGGCATCGGGTTCGGATGCGGCTTCGTTGGGTACGGTAATCGACGTCAAAGGCCACGCTTTCAGCAAGTACGTCACCGATCTGTGTGATACGCCCGAAGATTATAAAAAACGCGCCAAGAGCCTTAAGGAGAGCAAGAAGAACGGATTATACATCAACACGCTCAATAAGGCGGCCGATGCACCCAAACAGTCCTTACGGTTAGGTTCGGCTCCCCTCTATGACGATTGCGGCGTGAAGATAGAGGTCCTGGGTCCCGTGGCGGAAAAGATCGACGGAAAGGACGCCCTGCCGTATTTCGGTTCCATCGGCGAGACCAAGAACGGCCACTCGGTGATTCTTAAACTGACGATGGGCAAACTGCGGCTCCTGCTGGGAGGCGATCTGAATACCAAGTCAGAGTATTACCTGCTCCAGCATTTCTCCGGCATTGACGTCAAGAGCATCGTGGCGAAGCTGGAGGACCCGAAGACCTCCGACGAAAAGAAAAAGGAACTGGAAGCCCAACTGAACGAGGCTATCTGCAAGGCCCGGAAATACCTGGAGGTGGATATCGCGAAGTCCTGCCACCACGGCAGC
>CADAFY010000232.1 GCA_902787255.1 uncultured Bacteroidia bacterium | reverse complement strand
ATGGCGGAGGAAATCAGGGTGGAGGCGTCACCGGAGGAGAGATCGTCGGCGGAGACGTCCACGACGTCTTCCATGATCACACCGTCCACGACCCACAGCGGCTTGGAGGAGCCGTAGATGGAGGTGGCGCCGCGGACGCGGATCTTCGGCGCGGTGCCGAAGGTACCGGACACGTTCTGCACCGAGACACCGGCCACCTGGCCTTCCAGGGAGCGGGAGATATCGGCGATACCGGCCAGTTTGGCGTTTTCGGCATCGACCTTGGTGGTGGAACCGGTCATCAGACGGCGGTCCACGGTCTGCATACCCGTGGCGACGGCGGCTTCAAGGACGGTGGAATCGTCCTCGAGGACGAATTTCAGGGTGGCGCTCAGGGGTTGGCGCTGGTCCTTGTAACCCATGCAGGACGCAATGACATATTTGGCCTTCTCAGGCACATTCTTGAGCGTGAACAGACCGTCCAGGTCCGTAAGCGTTCCCACGGACTGGAAGCCTTCCACGTAGACAGCCGCTCCGACGATGGGTTCTCCGTTGGCGTCCACGACGGAACCGTTGACCGTCGTCTGGGCCGATGCGAGAGCCGCAAAGCAAAGCAATGCTGTCAGAAACACAATTAACCTCTGTTTCATCGGTTGTCTGCTAAGTTGATTTATTGTACGTTGTTGTTGCCCCAAAAAATAAGGTGCAAGGGTACAAATGTCGGAATTATTCTTCTTAAATGCAAAAAAATGAATACTTTGAATAAAAATGCAGCCCGAAAACAGGCGATAGTTTGGAATTCTGAAACAGAATATCTATTTTTGGAGCCAAATGTGCCCATGGCTACGAAAGCACTTGATTTGAAATTTTTAATTCTTACGAATATGAAGAAAGAGTACTTAACCCCCGAAATGCGCATCGCGTACGTAGGCTTCGAAGTGAATTTCCTCGCTTCGGAAATCGGTTTCGGCGGCTCGACCGGCGAAGACCTGGACGACCCCGACGATCCTTTTGACCCGTGGTCTTAATGTATAACTTGCAAAGAATGAAGATCATGAAGAGAATCCTTATCGCCTCCCTCGCGTTCTTTGGAGATCGAAGCGCCTGTCGCTCCTGCGGAAAACACGGCATCTTTCCATAAGCACACCATCACCGCCACCATCGGCAACGACACCCGTACCGCCTATGCCGATTTCCAGAAGTTCTCCTGGAAGGCGGGTGACAATATCGACGTCTTCACTTACAATGAGTCGACGGAATACACTAAGATCTTCCCGTTCACTGCCCAGGAAGATGGCACGACCACCGTTTTCGTGGGTGAAGTCGAGGACGGTTTCGAGCTTGTCAACCTGGCAGTCTACCCTGACAACGCGGCATTCATCAATGGTGAGGTCTGCATCTATGCTCCCGGCCTCATCTATATTGACGGTACGGACGAGGACTACTACAACGCCTCCAGCGAAAACCCGCTCGAGAATCTCGCCCTGGTCGGACGTCTGAACGACGAAAACACCGCCTATGCGTTCAAGACCGCGATGGGTGCCGTCAAGGTCACCCTCACCGGCTTGAGCTCGGACGCCGCCTATCTGCGCATCAACGCTCCCGAGAAGATCGCGGGCTATTTCTACATTGACGATAACGACTGCATTTCCAACGAAAGCGCCGTCCCCGGCACCTACACCACCAGCGATGGAAACGAGCGCAACTATTCCAACAATAACATTTGGTACGGTTTCACTCCTTCCGCTGACGGTTCCGTCACGCTCTACATCCCGCTCCCTGTGGGCAAGCTTTCCGCCGGCACCACTTTCTATGTGGAGAACGAGGACGAGGATGTGCTCTACCAGAGAACGACCGTGAAGGACATCGTCATTGAGCGCAATAAGGTCACCGAACTGACCGCCCTTTCCGCCCAGGCTTCCTGGAAGACCCTCGGCACCGGCAAGTTCATCGACAATTTCAACTGGTCCGTTGGCAATTTCCCGGAGGGCACCTACGTCGATGTCGAAATTCAGGCCGACGAATCCGACCCGTCCCATTTCCGTGTCGTCAATCCTTATGGCGCCGCTATCAAGGCCTTCAATTACAAGGCTCCCGCCGGCACGGCTAAGCCGAGCGAGTATTTCGACCTGTTCATCGACGCGGAAGGATATGTCGACTATCCCCAGATTTGCACGGGCATCCGTTATTCCACGTATAAGGAAGCGACCACCCTGCTCAGCCCGAAGAACGCTTATAGCACTCCTTCGACGCTCGGCATCAATTTCGTTGCCAAGTATCTCGCTGACGGAAAGACTCCGGCTAACATCCTGCTCGCTCCGGCTTACTACTGGCCGAAGTCGGGTTACTGGACCGGAGACAACTACTTCAACTCCGCAGAGGAAATCCAGATTATCTTCCCCGGCGAGAAGGAAGCCGTTGACATCGTATGCTCGGCTACCTATAAAGAGCTTGCCGACGACAGCGTGGAGCAGCCCGTCGCTCTGATAGACGTCGCGCTCGGCGCCAGCGTCGCCCAGGCCAAACTCGTCATCGCCGCCGACCTGGATGCCGCCAAGGCCGCCATCGCCGCCGGCAATTTCAGCGGCACTGCCACCGAGGCCGGATTGGCCGAAGCGTTCCTGCCTGCCAATGCCGCTTCCGGCAACTACTACGTTTACCTCGTTCCGGTTCCCGCCGAGGGCATCGCTCCCGTGGTCGGTTCCATGATTGTCGAACCTGAAGCTTCTTTCCAGTACATCCGTAGTGACGCTGAGGACATCGCCATCGCGGACCTCGTCGGCACCTATACGGCCAAGAGCACTTATGTGTATTTCAACAAGCCCTACTGGGATGCCATCAACGCAGGAGAAGAAGATCCCGAGGAGAATGAGGACGACGAGCATTGGTATAGCGGATTCACCGTATCCTTCACGCTGGAAGAAAGCGACGATGAAGGTATGGGCGATATCATGATGACCGCCTTCACAGAAGACGCCGCCGATTTCTGCCCCATCGAAACTCCGATCTACGCGACCCTCGATCCGAAGACCGGCGCTCTTACCTTCGCTCCGATGCAGCCGATCTACTCTTTCGATAACGGTGGAGAAGTGATTGAGGTCCAGCTTGCCAATGGCGACGGCTTCAAGACATACCCTCTCGAGTTTGAGCTCTCGCTGGATAGGACCACTTACACCAGCAAGCAGTTCTTTGGTTATGTTCTCTACTACACCCAGCAGGATGGCTTCTCTTATCCGAACATCTGGTTCTCGCCGACCGATGTGCCGCTTAAGCTTGTCAAGGAAACGGCTTCTGCCGCCCCCGCCATGAACCGCCGCGCCATTGCCAAGCCCGCCAAGAACCAGCCCAAGGCTAAGATTGAAAAGGCCCAGCCCATCAACTCCGTCAAAGAGCAGCCCCTCAAGAATGGCGGCCTCCGCTAAAGACTGACAGTTGATTATCTGAACGATCGGCCTCCCCGAAATTGACGGGGAGGCCGATTTTCTTATTCCTCAAAACAGAAAAAATATTTGCAATCCAAAAATTTTTACTACCTTTGCAGTCCGGTTTTGACCGAAAGGCCCCGGATACGTATTGGAGAGATGCTCGAGTGGCTGAAGAGGCACGCCTGGAAAGCGTGTGTACCCCAA
>CADAFY010000231.1 GCA_902787255.1 uncultured Bacteroidia bacterium | reverse complement strand
AAAGCGCCCAGCAGGTACACGCCGAAACTGCCCACCATGCCGGAGAGGAAGGTGATGGTCACACCCACCAGACCGACTGCCACAGCCGACAGGGCGGTGAACTTATAGCCCTTCTTCGACAGGATAAGGCCTGCGGGAAGTCCCATGAAGGCATAGGCGATGAAGTTGGCCGCGTTGCCCAGCTGGGACATCAGGTTGGTGGCGGAGAACTGCTGTTTGACGATGACGCCGAACGGGTTCTGGAGGCCGGTGACGAATGAAATCATCATGAACAGGAAGAACATGATGGCAATCGCCAGAAAGTTTCCATTTTTCTTTTCCATATTCGTTTTGCTTAAAAATTATCGCTTGGTCCGACTAATTTACGAAATTATTTTGAATTTGTCCACAATTTCCGCACGGATTGCACGAAATAACCTTGTCCATGCGGGCCAGGACATCTTCCAACCGATAGAGACCATCCTCGTTCCGGACGAGCCCCTGCAGCGAGATTGCAACCTCGGCCGGCGGGTTCCGGCGGTCCAGGTCGGCTCCTTTGCGCAACTCTTCCGCGGTGGGATACAAGAGGGAGAGACTGGCATAATCCGCCCCGTCCACTCCCTTCCAGCGGCGCAGGACCAACATGGAGCTCACGGGTGTATCGGCTTCTACCGCGCCCGGAAGCGTATAGGGTTCCGCTTGCAGGGCCGACAGGACGGACAGGAGGTTGGAGTCGTGTCCGCACAGGAAGGTAAAACGGCGTCCGGGGACGGTCAGTTCCTCGCGCAGGCAGGCAGCCATGGGCTGGGCAAGGTGCCGGGCGATGACCGGCGTGGCGAACAGCAGGCGCTGGTACACTTCTTTCACCGCGGAAATCCGTCGCCATCCGNNTCGTCGGCTTCCTCATAATACTGGAGCGTAAGCGCGTCAGCGGCCCGGCAGGCCCAGCAAAGCGTGCCCGTTACCTGCGGTTCCTCCCCCTCCCGCAACTCAAAAGCGATGTCGTCCAGCCGGAAGCGGGTCGTATCGCCCGCTGCCTTGGCGGCAGATTGGTCAAAATCCAACACCCGCGCCAGCAACGGATAGTTCTCGCGGAGTTCGTCGCGATAAAGGAGCGCCAGCGAATCCATTTCGTGCAGGGCACGCTGCACGAAAAGGCTGTCGAAGGGGCGCAACTGGACGCTGAAAACGGGATCAATCGTCCCCAGCGCAGCATGATGCTCGACCGGTATATTTTCCAGGGGCAGGAAGCCGGCGATGAAACTGCGCGAAGTGGCGATGGTCCGCTGAAGCGCGTTTGCATACAGGCGGATCTCCCCTTCGGCGGGCGACCATTTTGCCGGGAAAAGACCTTCTTCCTCCAGGCGCCTGCCCATGAACTGGCCCAGGCGGAATTCCTGCACCGCTCCCTTTCGCGACAGCTCCGACGGGGCCGATGTCCAGTTGAACCATTTGTGCGGGGTGATCCGCGACAGGACAGAACCGCCGCGGTTTAACGGGCTGCGGATGCCGTGCCGGCTCAGGATCACCACCCGTTCGGGAGTATAGCGGTCGGAAAAGCCGTCGGGGCGCTCCACGCGCGGAAGTGACTCTTTGGCGGAACAGGCTGCCAGAATGACCGGCAAAACGAGCAGAAGGAATTTTTTCATACAATTGTAGCTTTTGTACAAAGATAAGAAAAAAGGCCGGACCTTTCCCCAAAGGCCCGACCTGTATAAAACGAACTTAACAAATAGACATGAAAAAAGTTTCTGTGTCTGGTGCAAAGATAGGGACTATTTTTGAATTTGCAAATTATTTTTGAAAAAATTTAAAACGATTTGCGATAATAATATAAAAGTATTCCCGTCCGGGGTCTTTCAAATCGAAACATAATTAACCTTTTAGAAAATGAGAAATCGTCTGCCGGTTGGGCAATCGGATGTCTTTTTTCTTAAAAACAGCATTTTTGGCCGGAATTTTGTGGATATTTATTTAAGAAGAAGAGTAAATTTGTATTTTGTATCTGAAATAATCAGAAAAATAGACGCATAATTACATGAAACGCATTCTCCTTATGGCAGCTCTTTCGCTGCTGCCTCTCGCCGGATCGGCGCAACAAATCCTCTCGCTGGAGGACTGCCGACGGATGGCTATTGAAGGGAACAAAGACCTGGAACAGGCTCGCACCCAGGTTGAAATGGCCGGCTATGATCGGAAAATTGCCTTCGCCAACTACCTGCCACAGGTCTCCGCCATCGGCACGTACCAGTATATCGACAAGAATATCTCGCTGCTGAGCGAGAACATGTCCGAGACCCTGCTCAACGCCGGTACCCTGCTCCAGAATAGACTGAACATGGGTATGCAGGGCCTTCAGCAGGTCATCATGTCCAACCCGATCCTGGCCCAGGAACTGGCAAACAGTCCGCTTTGGCAGACGGTCTTTAAAGCCGCGTCCTCCGCCGATATCGCCACCGGAATCAATGCCATCGGTGCAGAAATCAACAACGCCTTCACCGTTGACATCCACAACATCTTTGCCGGCGGCGTTACCTTGAAGCAGCCCGTATTCGTGGGCGGAAAGATCATCAATGCCAACCGCGTGGCCAAACTGGCCGAGGAACTGGCCCGCTCGCGCTACAGTCAAGAATACCAGCAAGTGGTGGTGGATGTCGATCAGGCCTACTGGCAGATCGTCTCGGTCGCCAACAAGAAACAGCTGGCCGAATCGTATGCCGACCTTCTCCATCACATGGAAAAGGATGTCAACATCGCCGTTGACGAGGGGGTCTCGACCGAATCCGACGCCCTGCAAATCAAAGTGAAGGCCAATGAGGCCGACATGCTCCTGACCAAGGCCACGAACGGCCTCATCCTGGCCAAGATGCTGCTCTGCAAACAGATCGGCCTGCCGCTGGACAGTGAAATCACCCTGGCCGACGAGTCGCTGGGTTCCATTCCCGTTCCGCAGGTCGCGCCGCGCAAGGATATCGATGCCGTCTATGCCGATCGGCCCGAAATCCGCAGCCTGGACCTCGCCGCACAGATTTATGACGGGAAAGCCAACATGGTTCGCGCCGATATGATGCCGAAAGTGGCGGTCACGGCCGGTTACCTGGTAACCAACCCCAACCTGCAGCACGGCATCCAGCACAAATTCGCAGGCACCTTCAATGCCGGCGTGATGGTGGAAGTCCCCATCTTCCACGGTTTCGAGGCCCTGAACAAGACCCGCAAAGCCCGTGCTGAGGCTTCCCTGTATCGCAGCAAACTGGAAGATGCGAAAAACCTCATCAACCTGCAGGTTTCGCAGTTGTACACCCAGCAGGACGAGGCCCAGAAACGTCTGGTCATGGCCGAGAGCAACCTGAAGAACGCAGAAGAGAACCTGCGCAAGGCGACGATCGGCTTTGAAGCGGGTGTCGTGGATGCAAACACCGCGCTGGCGGCTCATA